>NZ_JBHUAL010000001.1:0-49775 GCF_042789775.1 Kitasatospora sp. NPDC056800
GGGGCGCCCCTTCGGAGCGACCCGCCCACCCGCCGCGGTGTCCCCGCCGGCGCCGGCCGGGCGTTCCGCTACCGTCCGGACTCCTCCGCCCCGACCCCGGCGGTGACCTCGGCCAGCTGGTCGAACGTGCGGTTCAGTACCGACCGGCGTTCGTCCTTGTAGCCCGGGGAGGGTTCCAGGTCGTCGACGGTCCGCTCCCAGACGGCCATGAACGCCGTCTTCCAGCCCGTGATCACGTCGGTTTCCGGCAGCTGGTGGACACCGTGGCCGGCCCGCGCCATGACGTGCAGCAGCTCCAGGTTGCACGGCACGGCGACGCCCCAGTACTCGTCCGGTTCGAGCTCGACGGGATCGCCGGCCATCGCCTCGGCGACCTCGGTGACGAGCCGGTCGATGAGGACCGACAGGTGGTCCAGCGCCGTGTCGCTCTCGAAGTTCCCACTGCCCCACGTGCCCACGAGGTCTCCTCTGAAGGGTGCCGCCGTCTGTCCCCGCCATCGAAGCAGGCGGCACTGACACCGCCGGGCGGCCGTCCGGTCGCGGCGACAGCGACAGCGCCTTCCGGCGGCCGAGGGGCCGGACCGCTCAACGGACCCACGCTCCCCCGTCGTTCGACCGTTCACCCCGGCCCGCCACGGATTCGGATACCGCGACGAAGGCCCGCACGAGGGGGCGGTCGTCTCCTCGGCGGGTGGCCAGGAAGACCCGGCTCACGGCGGAGGCACCGTCGAGTTCGAGGCTCCGGGCGCCCTCGGGGAGCAGCGTGGTGACGCTGTGGGGGGCGATGGTGACGCCCAGGCCGGCGGCGACCAGCATGGTGATGGTGTGCCAGTTCGAGCACTCCTGCGCGACCCGGACCTCGTTGCCGGTGTCCCGGATCGGCCGGGTGTTCACGTCGAAGGCGCGGGCCCCCGCCGAGCGCGGGAAGAGGATCAGGGGGTCGGCGGCCAGCGCCGCCGGTTGCACCCGCTCCCCCCGCGCGGCGGGGTGGTCGGCGGGGACGACCGCGACGAACTGTTCCGTCGCCAGGAGCGCGAGGTCGATGTCGTCGCGCTCCTCGGCGTCCCGGACGATCCCGATGTCGGCCGTGCCGCGTTCCAGGGCTATCAGGACGTCGACGGTGAAGCCGTCGTGGAGCCTGACCTGGACGTCCGGGCGGCGGAGCGAGAAGGCGCGGAGCCGTTCACTGACGATCGCGGTGGCGGAGGTGATGAAGGCGACGTCCAGGCGGCCCGCCTCACCACGGCCGACCCGGCCGGCCTCGTCCAGATCGGCGGCCAGCCGGCCCAGGATGTCCCTCGCCCGCGGCCGGAACGTCACTCCGGCGTCCGTGAGGCGGACGCTCCGGGAGGTCCGCCGGAACAGCTCGACACCGACAATCCTCTCCAACTGCCTGATCTGCTGAGACAGGGCCGGCTGGGCGATGTGCAGCAGCCGGGCGGCACGACCGAAGTGCAACTCCTCGGCCAGCGCCAGGAAGTACCGCAGGTGCCGGAGCTCGATTCGCTGATCCATATCTCCAGCCTATGGATGGCGGCCGGCGTACGTATTGGACACCTGGGTGGGCGCGGCCGCAGGCTGACGTGGTGCCATCCAGGGAAGGAACCCGCCCCGTGCCGTACGCCTCAACCCCGCCCGTGGTCTCCTCGATCGCCTCGCCGAGCGACGCCGAGGCGTTCCGCACGCTGAACGAGGAGTGGATCGCGCGACTGTTCACCCTGGAGGAGGCGGACCGAGCCGTGCTCGGGGATCCATTCGGCCGCATCGTCGACCCGGGCGGCGACGTGCTCCTGGCCCGCGAGCCGGACAGCGGAACCGTCGTGGGCTGCGTGGCGCTCCTGGTCCACCCCGACGCCGTGTTCGAGCTGGCGAAGATGGCCGTGGACCTCGACGCGCAGGGGCGTGGCATCGGCCGCCTGCTCGTGGCCGCCGCGATCGACCGGGCCCGGGAACTCGGCGGGACCAGGCTCTTCCTCGGCACCAACAGCAGGCTGGCCCCCGCCGTCCACCTCTACGAGGACGCCGGGTTCGTCAGGATCACCCGCGACCGGCTCCCGGTGGCCGACTACTACGCCCGCGCCGACATACTGATGGAACTGGGCTGAGGCCCGTGCCGCCCGTCCGTACCGCCCGCGCCTGCGCCCGCGGTGCGGACGGACGCGTGAACGGAGGAGGTCGGCATGGACGGTGGTCACCACGGCCGTGACGGCGGTGACTCGTGGCGCAGCGGTGTCGTCGGCGGCGACGGGCCCTTCGGCAGCGGCGGGTTCTTCGGTAGCGGCGGCGGCCGTGGCAGCGGCCCGGCAGCCCACCGGTACGATCACGGCCCGGGGTTCGGGAGCATCGAGGAACGTGACGCGCCCGGTGCGCGCGAAGCACCTCAGGACGGGGGGACAGCCATGGAGTTGCCCGACGGGATTCGTACGGAGATCAGGGCCCTGTGCCAGGAGGGTGATGCGCTGGTCGGACTGGGAGAGTTCGCCGAGGCCAAGCAGCGCTACCTCGAAGCCCTTCGGCTGCTGCCGGGCGACCACCGCACATGGGCGGCCGCGACCTGGATCTACGTCGCGATCGGAGACGTACACTTCCGACTGGGCGTCCACGACAGGGCCTACAAGTGCTTCCACAACGCGGTCCAGTGCCCCGACGGACTCGGCAATCCGTACGTCCACCTACGGTTGGGTCAGACCGCCTTCGAGCTGGGCGACCACGACCGCGCCGCGGACGAGCTGATCAGGGCCTTCATGGGAGGCGGGCCCGAGATCTTCGAGGAGGACGACCCCAAGTACCTCGGGTTCCTGAGGACTCGGGCCGACCTGAACCGCCCGGGCGCCGTCACCTCCTGACAGCCTGCCACCGGGCGAGCCACCCAGAACCTCATCCCTGACCGCCCGGGGCCGGGCAGGAACCACGACGTCGAGCCCGGTCCGAGCCCGCTGCGGCCGCTACGCGTCCGGTCGACGCCGTCGGCAGCTCCTCGGGCCTGGGCCGGCCGCCGCCCGATCTCGCCTGGCACCCGGGCCCGGTGGGCCCGGCGTCGGCCGGCCCCACCAGCTCACGGTCCGACGCTTCCTGCTACGCGGTCAGCTCATCAGCACGCTGAACGCCCTCCCGCTGCACACACTCGGCAGCCCCCGCGCCCAGCGGGTTCAGCAACCACGTGGCGCGGTCCGGGTTGGGCGACCAGGGCTCGGTGGCGACGAGCACGGACGGGCGCCCGGTGCCCGCAGGCACCTCGCTGTCACCGGTCTGGACGTCCAGGGTCCCTGCCGCCGTGCGCAGCCGCCCGACTGGCACCACCGATAGCCCGCCCGGGGCCCCCAGCCAGGAGAAGTCCCAACCGTCCACGGACACGGCCTCGATCTGGGCGTCGACGACCAGCTGGTCGAAGGCGCACTCGTCCGCATCGGTCGGCATCACGGCGGCGTAGGCGCCGTCCTGCCGGTGGATCCGCCGGCCGTCCAGCGGCAACCGTTCCCCGCCCCCACCTCTCGGCGGTTCCGTGACGGCCCCGAAAAACGGGTACTCACCGCCGGTACGGCCGCGCCATGATGGCGCCGCGGCGAACCGTTGCCGCTCCCGCCGACGCCCCCTGGAGGTCCTGACACCATGAGCCAGTCCGCCCTCGGCCGCTTCTACGACGATTTCGCCGACGACTACCACCTCCTCTACGCCGACTGGAACGCCTCGCTCGCCCGTCAGGGCTCCGCGCTGGACGCCGTGGTCCGCGCGGCTCTCGGCAACGGCCCCGCCGAGGTGCTGGACTGCGCCTGCGGCATCGGCACCCAGGCGATCGGCCTGGCCGCCCTCGGCCACCGCGTCACCGGCACCGACCTGAGCCCGGTCGCCGCCGCCCGCGCCACCGCCGAGGCCGCCGGGCGCGGCCTCCGGCTGCCCACCGCCGCCGCCGACATGCGGGAACTCCCCTTCCCGGACGGCCGGTTCGACGTCGTCGTCTGCGCCGACAACGCGCTGCCCCACCTACTCACGGCCGAGGACGTCCGCGCCGCGCTCGGTGAGATGCGACGGGTCCTGCGCCCGGGCGGACTGCTCCTGGTCACCACCCGCCCGTACGACGAGCTGCGCCGCACCCGGCCCGCCTCCACTCCGCCGCAGACCGCCGAGCACGGCGGCCGACGGTCGGTCCTCTTCCAGCTCTGGCAGTGGCACGAGGACGGCGAGCGGTACGACCTGGAGCTCTTCCGGCTGCTGCCGGACGAGGCCGACGAGTGGCGGGTCGCGGTCCGCCGCTCCACGTACTGGGCGCTCACCCAGGACGAGCTGAGCGCCTTCGCCGCCGAGGCCGGCCTGGCCGGCATCCGCTGGGAGCAGCCCGCCGACACCGGCTTCTTCCAGCCCGTCCTGATCGCCCGGACGCCCTGACCTGCGCGGACGCGGCGGCCTGCCGTGGCAGGGCCCTTTTGCGCCTCCACTTTTGCCGATCCATGTTAATTTTTACTCATGCGAGTAACTCCTGACTCCTCTCCTGCCGCTCCCGCCTCAGGCCGGAGCGTCACCACTGATGCCCGACGCGCCCAGATCGTCACCGCCGCGATCGGGACCGTCGCCGAACTCGGCTACGCCCGGGCCTCGTTCGCTCAGATCGCCAAGCGGGCGAAGCTCTCCAGCGTGCGGCTGATCTCGTACCACTTCCAGGACAAGGAGGACCTCTTCCAGGCCCTCGTCGACTCCGTCCAGGAGTCGGCGCAGGCCTTCATGCAGCCGCGCATCCATGCCCGGCCCGCGCCCACCGCGCAGTTGGCCGCCTACATCGAGGCGAACCTGGAGTTCCTGGCGGAACACCCGGTCGAGGTACGGGCGCTGGTGGACGTCCTCGCCAACGCCCGCCGGGAGGACGGCAGCCCGCTGGTCAGCTCCGCCGGCTTCGACACCCCCGTCTCGCTGCTGGTCCGACACCTGCGGGACGGACAGCTCAGCGGTGACTTCCGGCCGTTCGACCCCGAGGCGATGGCCCTGGCGATCCGCGCCTCGATCGATGCGGCCGCCAACCGGCTGTCCGCCGGGGACGACTTCGACGTCCGCGCCTACGGGCGCGAGCTGGTCACCCTCTTCGCCCTCGCGACGGGGACCGAGGCCGGAGCCGAGACCGAGGAGACGAAGTGACCCTCCACGCCGCCCCGCGCCGAACCGCCCTCCTCTTACCCCTGCTGATCGATCTCGTCCTCCCTCTCGCCGTCTACTACGGGCTGCGCTCGGCAGGCGCGGACCAGTGGTGGGCCCTGCTGTGGTCCGCCGCCGCACCCGCGGTCACCGTGGTGGTACGGCTGGTCCGAACCCGCCGCGTCGACTTCCTGGCCCTGCTGATCCTCAGCATGATCGCCCTCGGTCTGGTGCTCTCGATTCTCACCGGGGACGCCCGCACCCTGCTGATCCGCGAGGCCTGGACAGGCATGCTCGGCGGGCTCCTCGGGATCTGGCTGCTGGCCTCCGTCGGCTACGGGCGTCCGGCTCTGATGGTGGTCTTCCGCTCCTTCGTACAGGCCAAGGCGGGCGAGGACGGGCTGCGTGCCTGGGAGGCACGCTGGGAGCAGGACTCCGCGTTCCGTCACGGCGTCCGGGTGCTCACCGCGGTCTGGGGCGCGGCCAGCCTGCTCAACGCCCTTGCCCAACTGGCCTTCGCTTACCTCCTTCCTATCGACACCGCCCCGGCGGCCATGAACCTGTGCTGGCCGGTGATCGCCGCGCCGCTGCTCGTCTTCCACCTCCGGTACACCAGGCGCCACGGCCTACGGGCCTGACCGGAACGGGGCCGGGCCGTCCGCGCTTCCTCCGCTACCCGCCCAACGCCACCACCGCCTCCGCGACCCGGCCCGCGCCGTCCTCCTTCGCCAGGGCGCGGGCCGCCTCCTGCGCCCGTTCCCGCAGTCGCCGCTCCTCGACAGCCTGACGGATGGCCTGCGCCAGCCGGTCGGCGGTCAGGTCGGCGAACCGGACGGGAGCGGTGGCGGCACCGAGCCGGCGGAGCCGGTCGGCCCAGAACGGCTGGTCCGCCGTCACCGGGACCGGGACGCTCGGCACGCCCGCGCGCAGTGCCGCAGCCGCCGTGCCCGCACCCGCGTGGTGCACGACCGCCGCCATGCGCGGGAAGAGCCGGGCGTGCGGCAGTTCGCCGACCGTCAGCACGTCGTCGCCCTCCCCGGCGGTCCCGGCCCAGCCGGCCTGCACCACGCCCCGGGCTCCCGCCCGCCGCAGGGCCTCCACCGTCAGGGCGCTCAGCCGCTCGCCCTGCCCCGCCGCCATGCTGCCGAAGCCGATGAACACCGGCGGCGGCCCGGCCCGCAGGAAGTCCTCGACCTCGGCCGGGAGGCCGTAGTCCTCCGCCACGTACGGCCACCAGTTGCCGACCACCCGCAGCCCCTGCCGCCAGTCGGCCGGGCGCGGTACGAGGGTCGGGCTGAAGCCGTGCAGCACCGGCCAGTGCGCCCGCTCCACGGCCCGCCGGCGCGCGGTCTGGGAGAGCGCCGGGAGGCCCAGCCGCGACCGCAGGCGGTGTGCGGCCCCGGTGTGCAGGCGGTCGACGACCCGTTGGCCGAGCGCTCCCGCCGCCCGGTTGCCCCAGCTCCCCAGCGAGCGGCCGCCCCCGACGACCGGCGGGAACTCCCGCGTCGGCAGCGTGGGTTGCAGGTAGACCCCGATGCTGGGGACGCCCATCGCCTCCGCGAGGTGCCAGCCCAGCGGCGCGGTGGTGGTGCTCAGCAGGAGTAGATCGGCTCCGGGCGCGGCGGCGTCCGCGAGCCCGTCCCCCAGTTTCCCGATGAACGCCGCGGCCCGCGCGAGCAGTTCGGAGCGCCCGCCCGTCGGAGCGGTGCCCGCCCCGCGCGGATCGACCGGGAGCGGGCGGAAGCCGAGGCCGCTGCCGGCCACCAGCTCGCGGAAGGTCTCGGGCGCCGCGAGCGCGACCTCGTGCCCCGCGCCGCGCAGGTACGCCCCGAGACCGGTGTAGGGGACGACGTCGCCGTGCGATCCGGCGGCCGTGACGAGGATTCTCATCGAGCCTCCTCCTCGCGGTCGCTCCCGCTGCGCCGCTCGGCATTGGCGCCGATCGCCGCACGCAGGTAGCCGGCCAACCCCGGGCGCTGCTCGGCCGGCGGGACGACGAGGGCGAAGGCACGGGCGTCCGCCTCGTAGTCGTCGGCGATCCGGCAGTGCATCTCCGGCGGGCAGGGCGTGAACCACCGGGTGATGTGCTGCCGGTGCTGCTCGGCGAGGTCCAGCACCGTCCGGTGGTCGACCGGCAGTGCCCGGTCGAAGGCCTCCAGCAGTCGGCCGCGCCACTCCGCGGCCTCCGCCATCAGCTGCCGCCAGTCCTCCTTGGAGTGGGTGGCGGCGCGGGCCAGGGCCTCCTGGTGGCTGTCCCGCTCGCCCCACTTGAGGTGGGCGTCGGCCGCGTAGCTGAGGTCGAAGACGACGTCCCCGAAGACCTCGAAGCGCTCCTCCGGACTCAGCTCGACCCCGGTGCGCTGGACCTCGATGGCCCGCTCGGCGACGTCGACCAGCTTCTGCAGCCGGGCGATCTGCTCGGTGAGGGCGTGTCGTCTCGCCAGCAGGTGGTCGAGGGCGTTGGCCTGCGGGTCCGCCAGGATGTCGGCGATCTCGTCGAGCGGGAAGCCGAGTTCCCGGTAGAACAGGATCTGCTGGAGCCTGGCGAGGTCCGCGCCGTTGTAGAGCCGGTAGCCGGCCGGGCTTCGCTCACTGGGCGTGAGCAGCCCGGACCGGTCGTAGTAGTGCAGGGTCCGGATCGTGACCCCGGCGAAGCCGGAGACCTGGCCCACCGACCAGCTCATGCGTCCCTCCGATCATCCGTGCGTTCGCTGCGCCCCCACCGTGCGGCCTGACGTGGGGTAAGGGTCAACACGCGCAGCTCAGGGGCCTGCTCCGGATGCCGGACGGCGTCCTCGGTCAGGTCTCGCGCTGCGGGTGGTAGGCGGTCTCGGGTATGCCGAAGGTCCAGGCGACCCCGGCTCGCGCGGTGCGGGTGCTCGGGGGGACGCGCAGCCAGTAGGTGCGGTGGGTGCCGTCCGGCTCGGGCGTGGAGTTGACCACCTCGACCATCACCACCGGCTCGTCGTCGGGCAGGACGATCCGCCAGAGCACGCCGGTCTCGTCCCGGTGGACGGGCTCGGCGCCGGAGTCGGCCAGGTAGCGCTCGTAGCCGTAGTGCTCCAGCAGGACGCGGCGCAGCTCGGCGTTCTCCTCGGTGCGGATCCGCTCGGCCGTCACCTCGGCCAGGCCGGCCAGGAACTCCGGCGGGACGGGCATGCCGCGCCAGGCGTGCAGGGCGAAGCCGTCGGCGTACTCCAGGGCGGGCCCGTCCGCCCGGTCGAGCCGCCCGGCCTCGTCGCGGTGCAGGCCGGTCGGCCGTTCGCTGAGCAGGGCCACGTCCCGGTACGGCCACCACCAGCCGACCTCCCGGGCCAGTTCGGCCAGTGGTGCGACGGCGTCGGCGCTCGCCCCGGCGGCCTCGAAGGCGGCGAACCACGGCGCGTCGTGCTGGCCGCGCACGGCGTCCAGCAGGGCGAGCCGGACGGTGGTGCGACGGGCCCGGGCCTCCTCGGCCACCGCGGCGTCGGCCTCCCGGTCGGCCTCGGGGGCGAGCCGGTCGAGCACCGCGTTGCGCAGCCGGTCGGCGAGCGGGGTGGTGACCGGGCCGAGCTCGCCCCCGGTGAGCGCCCAGTGGCCCGCCCACCCGGCGGCGCCGACCTGCTCGACGGCCCGCCGCCTGGCCTCCTCCCAGGGCTTGGTGCACACGGCCTCGCGCACACTCTCCGCCCCGGCGGCCCGCAGCTCCAGCGCCGCCCCGGTCGCGGCGAGCGGCGAGCCGAACCACCGGATCGCCGCGGGCTCGGGCAGCCCGGCCGCCCGGTAGGCGGCCCGGACGGCGCGCTCGGCCGCCGCCCGGTCGCCCGCTCCGGTGGCCGCCGCGGCCGCCCGCCAGCGGGCCGTCACCTCGACCGGCCCGGGCAGCTCCCGCGCCTGCGCCCGGTCGCCGTGGACCTCGTCGTGGATCACCGTCTCCATCCCTGCTCCGTTCCCGGCCGGGCTCCCCGCCCGGCCGTCCGTTCCCGTTCCGTGCCGCGGCCACGGCCGCGCTCCACCCTCGTGTCCGCACCCGCCCGCCGACCCCCGTACGGCGGGCGGAGCGGTCGTCAGTCCGCGACCATCCGCACCGCACCCGGCACGTACTCGCGCTGGCGGACCACCCGGTACCAGCCCTTGGGCAGCGGTATCGCCGCGTGCTCCTCGTGCACCACCCGGCCGCCCTCGGGCAGGTGCAGCCAGCCCGCGCCGAACGGCCCGGTCTCCCGGCGCAGCTCGCCGGGGCCGACCACGGCGTGCGCGTGCCCGGTGACCTCACCGAGCGCGAGCACCATCCGGCCCCGCGCGTCCCGGGGCTGCACGGCCAGCTCCACCACCCTCGGCGGCACCGCGCCCTCCTCTACCGGCACGATCAGCACATCGCCCTGGCGGTACATCAGTCCTCCCTCGCCGTACGGAGGGGCTCCGGCGGACGCCGGAACCCATGGCTCCGCCGCGTCCGCCGCGGTCACTCTCCGGAGCCAGGACCCGAACATAGAGCAAGGGTCTGACAACGCGCCCGGACGGCGACCCGGCCGCCGGATTGTCAGTCCCGGCTGGTAGACAGTTGTTCGGCCCCGACCCCAGAGGAGCAGCGCATGACTGTCAACGACCACATCGAGCGGTTCCACGGCCTTCCCGTCTTCGACTTCGTGGAGGCCTTGGAGGAGGCCGAGGAGAAGGGCGGATCGGGCGCCCTCGAACTACCGGACGCGGCCTCGGCCGCCTGGCGGGTCAAGCTCGACTACGAGTCCGAGGCGACGTTCGCCGAACGCTGGGAGCAGTTCCTCGGCGCCGTCGACACCGAGCGGGTCACCGCCCTGGTGATCGGCCAGTGGTCCCCGGAGGAGCCGGAGGGCTTCCAGGAGCCGATGGAGGCGATCGTCGCCGCCGCCGGCCGGCTGCCCGCCCTGCGCGCCCTGTTCGTCGGCGACATCACCTTCGAGGAGTGCGAGATCTCCTGGATCCAGCAGTGCGACATCACGCCGCTGCTGACGGCCTTCCCGCGGCTGGCCGAGCTGGTGGTGCGCGGCGCCTCGCAGGACTGGGACGGCAAGGGCGGTCTGGCCCTGAAGCCGCTGCGGCACGAGGCCCTCGAGGCGCTGCGCTTCGAGGCCGGCGGCCTGCCGGGTTCGGTCGTGCGCTCGGTGGCCGGCTGTGACTTCCCCGCCCTGGAGCGGCTGGAGCTCTGGCTGGGCGTGGACAACTACGGCGGCGACGCGACGATGGCCGACGTCGCGCTGTTCCTGGACGGCACCCGCTTCCCCAGGCTGCGCCACCTCGGCCTCCAGAACAGCGAGTTCCAGGACGACATCGCGGCCGCCGTGGCACACGCGCCCGTGGTCGCCCGGCTGGAGTCGCTCAGCCTCTCCATGGGCGTGCTGACCGACCAGGGCGCCACCGCCCTGCTGGAGGGCCAGCCGCTCACCCACCTGCGCTCCCTCGATCTGCACCACCACTACCTCACCGAGGAGATGCAGCAGCGCCTGCGTCAGGCCCTGGCGGGTGTCGAGGTCGACCTCTCCGAGCCCGGCAAGCCCGACGACCAGTGGCGCTACGTGGCCGTGGCCGAGTAGTCGTCAACGCTCCGCGCCCGCCTGATCGCCCGACAGCCCGCGTACTCGCCCACCCCGACCGACCAGGATCCGACATGTCCATCTCCCGCCACATCGAACGCTTCCACGAGCTGCCGATCCACGAGTTCGCCCCCGACGACACCCGGCCGCGGCCCGCCGCCGACAGCGTCGCCTGGCGGCTCGCCCTCGCGTACCGCTCCGAGCAGGACTTCGCCCAGCTGTGGCAGTCCTTCCTCCAGGACGTC
Source organism: Kitasatospora sp. NPDC056800 (assembly GCF_042789775.1). Classification (NCBI taxonomy): domain Bacteria; kingdom Bacillati; phylum Actinomycetota; class Actinomycetes; order Kitasatosporales; family Streptomycetaceae; genus Kitasatospora; species Kitasatospora sp. NPDC056800. Next base: position 10,919 of record NZ_JBHUAL010000001.1, read on the forward strand.
GATCCGGCGAGCGTCCGTGCCCTGGTGATCGGTCCCTGGTGGAACGGGGCCGAGGGCTACGGCTCCGTCGGCCCGGTGATCGAGGCCCTCACGGCTGAAGCCGGGCGCCTGCCCGCCCTGGAGGCGCTGTTCCTCGCCGAGGTGACCTACGACGAGTGCGAGGTCTCCTGGCTGGTGATGGACGACGTCACCCCGCTGCTGGCCGCCTTCCCCGCGCTGAAGTCGCTGGCCGTGCGCGGCGGTACGGACCTCGGCCTGGATCCGGTCCGTCACGACGCCCTGACCAGCCTGCGCTTCGAGTCCGGCGGACTGCCGGCCACCGTGGTGCGCGCGGTGGCCGCCTCCGAGCTGCCCGCACTGGAGCGTCTGGACCTCTGGCTCGGCGTGGACGAGTACGGCGGTGACGCCACGATGGACGACCTGGCGCCGTTCCTGGACGGCTCCCGGCTGCCGGAGCTGCGCCACCTCGGGCTGTCCAACAGCGAGTTCCAGGACGAGATCGCCGCCGCCCTCGCCCACGCCCCGATAGTGGCCCGGTTGGAGTCGCTCGACCTCTCCAAGGGCGTGCTGACGGACGAGGGCGCCACCGCCCTGCTGGAGGGCCAGCCCCTCACCCACCTGAACTCCCTCGACCTGCACCACCACTACCTGAGCGACGCGATGCAGGAGCGTCTGTCCGAGGCCCTGCCCGGGGTCGGGCTCGACCTCGACGAGGCCGAGGGTGACGACCCGGACGACGAGGACGACCGCTACGTCTCGGTCTCCGAGTAGGCGGGCGGCGGAGGCGATGACCGTGCGACTGACCGTCCTGGGCAACCCGGGGCACCGACGGGTGACGCTGTTCGCGGCCGCCGCCCGGGCCGCCGGGCTGCCCGAGCCCGCCGTCCTGCCCTGGCTGGACGTGCTGCGCGGCCGGTACCGGCTGCCCGAAGGCGGTCTGCTGCGCATCGAGTCGCCCGGCGAGGAGCCAGAGGTCGACCGGCTGCTGCGCGGCCCGGCGCTCGGCCCCGGCTACGCCCCGACCAGGGTCGAGGGCACGGCCGTCTGGTACGCGGGGGTCATGGCCGCGCTGCGCGGGCTGGCCGCCCGGCCCGGCGTACGGCTGCTCGGCGATCCGGAGGAGGTCGCCGTGATGTTCGACAAGCGCCGTACCCACGCGCTGCTCGCCGGGGCCGGGGTGCCGGTGCCCAGGGCGCTCGGCGGCGAGGTCACCGGCTGGGAGCACCTTCGCGGGCGCCTCGCCGAGGCCGGCCTGCACCGGGTCTTCGTCAAGCCGGCGCACGGCTCCTCCGCCTCCGGGGTGATGGCCCTGGAGTTCGGACCGCGCGGGCAGCTGCAGGCCACCACCTCGGTGGAGCTGGCCGACGGCCGGCTCCACAACTCGCTGCAGGTGCGCCGCTACCGCGGCGAGCGGGAGGTCGCCGCGATCGTCGACGGCCTGGCACCGGACGGGCTGCACGTCGAGCAGTGGATCCCGAAGGCCTCGCAGTCCGGGCGCTCGGCGGACCTGCGGGTCGTGGTGGTCTCCGGCCGCGCCACCCACGCCGTGGTGCGCACCAGCGGCCAGCCGATGACCAACCTGCACCTCGGCGGCGCCCGCGGCAGCCTCGACCAGGCCCGGGAGGCCGCCGGGCCGGCCTGGCCGGCCCTGCTGGAGACGGCCGAGCGCGCGGCGGCCTGCTTCCCCGGCTCACCGATGGTCGGCGTCGACGTGCTGCCCACGACCGGCTGGCGGCGCGCCCTGGTCGGCGAGGTGAACGCCTTCGGCGACCTGCTCCCCAACCTCACCGGCCTGCCCGGCGGCCCCGCCGAGGGCCTCGACACCTACGGCGCCCAACTGGCCGCGCTGACCGCCCCCTCCCCGTCGTCGCCCGCGGCGACGGACCACCAGATCACGGAACCCGCTCGATGAACCACCCGACCACCCTCCCGTCCCCCGACATGAACGCCGTCGTGGGCAGCCACGACCTGCTGCTCGTCACCCTCGACACGCTCCGCCTCGACGTCGCCGAGGAGCTGGCCGCCGCCGGCCGCATCCCGAACCTCGCCGCCGTCCTGCCCGGCGGCCGCTGGGAGCACCGGCACGCGCCCGGCAGCTTCACCTACGCCTCCCACCAGGCGATCCTGGCCGGCTTCCTGCCGACGCCCGCCTCCCCGGACGGCCCGCACCCGCGGCTGTTCGCGGCCCGCTTCGCCGGTTCCGAGAGCACCGCCCCGCGCACCTGGGTCTTCGACGCCCCCGACCTGCCGACGGCCCTGGCCGCGGCCGGGTACCGCACGGTGTGCATCGGCGGTGTCGGGTTCTTCAACAAGCAGGGCCCGCTGGGCTCGGTGCTGCCGGGCCTCTTCCAGGAGAGCCACTGGGCGCCCGAGTTGGGCGTGGCCTCGCCGACGTCCTTCGAGGAGCAGGTCGCCCGGGCCGAGCGGGTCGCCGCCGAACAGTCCGCCGACCAGCCGCTGTTCCTCTTCCTGAACGTCTCGGCGCTGCACCAGCCGAACTGGTTCCACCTGCCCGGAGCCACCCGCGAGCACGGGGACTCCCGGGCCACCCACGCCGCGGCCCTGGAGTACGTGGACGCGCACATCGGCCGGCTGTTCGCCGCGATGAGCGCCCGCCGCCCCTGCTTCGCGATCGTCTGCTCCGACCACGGCACCGCCTACGGCGAGGACGGCTACACCGGCCACCGGATCGGCCACGAGGTGGTCTGGTCGGTCCCGTACGCGCACTTCACCCTCCCCGCCCGAGCGGCGGGCACCGCCACGACCTCCGAGGAGCGCGCATGACCGCCGCACCCCCGCGCGCGGACTCGCCGTACCAGTCGTACGTCTACGCGTACCCGCACAAGACGGCCTACCGCCCGCTGCCCGAGCGCCCGCCGCTGCGCGAGCTGTGGGCCGGCGAGGCGCAGCACGCGCTCTCGCTCTACCTCCACATCCCGTTCTGCGAGGTCCGCTGCGGCTTCTGCAACCTGTTCACCCGGATCGGCAGCCCCGAGGGCCTGACCACGGCCTACCTGGACGCCCTGGAACGCCAGGCCACGGCGGTGCGCGCGGCGCTGGACGAGGGCGCCCGGTTCGCGCTGGCCGCGTTCGGCGGCGGCACGCCCACCTATCTGACGGCCGGTGAGCTGGAGCGGCTGTGCGACATCGCCGAGCGGCGGATGGGCGCCGACCTGCGGGCGATACCCCTCTCGGTGGAGGCCTCGCCCGCCACCGCGACCGCCGACCGGCTGGAGGTGCTGGCCGCCCGGGGCACCACCCGGCTGAGCCTGGGCGTGCAGTCCTTCGACGACGCCGAGGCGCGCTCCGCCGTCCGCCCGCAGAAGCGGGCCGAGGTGGAGGCCGCCCTCGGCCGGATCCGCGCGGCCGGGTTCCCGGTGCTCAACATCGACCTCATCTACGGCATCGACGGCCAGACCGAGGCGAGCTGGCTCCGCTCGTTGGACACCGCACTCGCCTGGCAGCCCGAGGAGCTGTACCTCTACCCGCTGTACGTCCGCCCGCTGACCGGCCTGGCCCGGCGCGGCGAGCAGGAGAGCCGGGCCGCCTGGGACGCGCGCCGGCTCGCGCTCTACCGGGCCGGCCGCGACCACCTGCTCGCCCACGGCTACCAGCAGGTGTCGATGCGGATGTTCCGCCGCGCCGCCTCCCCGCAGGCCGGCGCGGGCGAGTACGCCTGCCAGACCGACGGCATGGTCGGCCTGGGCTGCGGCGCCCGCTCCTACACCTCCCAGCTGCACTACTCCTTCGACTACGCGGTGAACGCCACCGAGGTGCGCGGCATCATCGACGACTACGTCGCCACCGAGGACTTCCACCGTGCCGAGGTGGGCCACCGGATGGGCGGCGCGGAGCCGCGCCGGCGGCACCTGGTGCAGTCGCTGCTCCAGGCCGAGGGCCTGCCGTTGGCGGACTACCGCGCCCGGTTCGGCGGTTCACCGGCCGAGGACTTCCCGGCGGAGCTGGCCGAGTTCGCGGAGCGCGGATGGCTCGACGACGGCGACGCGGAGTTCCTGCGGCTCAGCCCGGAGGGGCTGGCGCACTCGGACGCCGCCGGGCCGATGCTGTTCTCGCCCGAGGTCCGGGCCCTGATGGCGGCGTACGAGGCGAAATGACCTTCCTCGGCATGCCTTCCGCCTCACCGCTGCCGGAGGACGGGGCGCGGAGCCTCACCCTGCTCTACCGCGGCCCGCTCGCCTCCTGCGACTACGACTGCCCGTACTGCCCGTTCGCCAAGCGGCGCGACAGCCCGGAGCAACTGCGCTCCGACCGGGCCGCGTTGGAGCGCTTCACCGGCTGGGCCGCCGGGCGCGCGGGCACCGGCGACACCCTGTCGCTGCTGTTCACCCCCTGGGGCGAGGGGCTGGTGCGGTCCTGGTACCGCCGCGCGCTGGTCGAGCTGAGCCGCCTGCCGCACGTCCGCCGGGTCGCGATCCAGACCAACCTCAGCTGCCGCACGGGCTGGCTCGCCGAGGCGGACCTCGACACCCTCGCCCTCTGGGTCACCTTCCACCCCGGCCAGGTCACCCGCGAGCGCTTCCTCGCCAAGTGCCAGGAGTTGGACGCACTCGGCGTGCGCTACAGCGTCGGCGTCGTCGGCCAACCCGAGCACCTCGCCGAGGCCCGCCGGCTGCGCGCCGAGCTCCCCGAGGGCGTCTACCTGTGGGTCAACGCCGCCGAGGGCCTCGGCTACACCGACGCCGAGGCCGCTCAATGGGCCGCCGTCGACCCGCACTTCGGCTACAGCCGGCACGCCCACCCCAGCGCCGGGCTGCCGTGCCGCACCGGGGAGTCCGTGCTGTCGGTGGACGGCGACGGCACCGTGCGCCGCTGCCACTTCGTCCGGGACGTCCTCGGCAACCTCTACGACGGCAGCTACCGCACGCAACTGCTGCCGCGCGCCTGCCCGTTGCCGGTCTGCGACTGCCACATCGGCTACGTCCACCTGGAGACGCTGCCGCTGTACGAACTGTACGGCGCGGGTGTGCTGGAGCGCGTGCCGCACGGCTGGTCCGGGGGCCGGTCATAAATCGGTTGCCAGTCGGCCACTCTGTGTGAAAGCGTACGAACAACCGCGCAGGACCAGCTGGTTCGGAAGGGAGGCCCGCAGATGATCAGTGGCATACGGCTCGCCGTCGTGCCGGGCCTCGTGCTCGGTGACACCCCGGCTCGCGCTTCGACGCGCGAGCCGCACCCGGCCTGACGCCCGCGCCCGCCGTCCCGGCGGCGCAACGGCCCGACGCGCCCGCTGCTCGCCTCCTCGTCGAAGTGCTCTTCGTGCCCCTTGCACGTTCGACCACGAGGAACCCCTGGTGTCCGACATCCACCGGCCAAGCATCGTCACCCTGCCCACCACCTCCGTCCTGCCCGCACCCTGGCACAGCGAGAACGGCACGCCCCCGCCGCGCCGCCTGATCGCCGCCGACGACACCCTGCGCGCCGAGGCCGCCTACCGGTCGGCCTGCGAGGGGACCGCCCTGCTCTGGCAGGGCGACTACCCCGGCGCGCTCCGCCTCCTGCACGCCATGCGCCGCCGCGCCGAGCGGCGCCGGCCCCGATCCGCCCCCGGCTCCCCGGCCGAGGCCTTCCGGCAGCACCGCCGGGAGCGCGCCCGCCTCGCGCGCGTCCTGGGCATGCTGCTGGTACCGCTCGGCGCGGATCACCGCGTCCGGCTCCACCGGGCGCCCGACGTCCGCGAGGCCTGCCGGGCGGCCTACGGACCGCTCCTTGACAACAGAATCGTGTCCCTGCGCGAGCTCCTGGGTGTGATCGGCGCCCACCAGTGGCGCACCAGGGGCGTCGAGGTCCCGGCCCTCGGCGCCCGCATCCACCCGCACTACGGGGTCTTCTCACCCGTCCGCGGCGAGTACGTCGACCTCGTCGCCCGGGCGCCGCTGCCGCCGGCCGCCCATGACCACCCCACCGCCTACGACCTCGGCACCGGCACGGGTGTGCTCGCCGTGCTCCTCGCCCGGCGCGGCCTGCACGAGGTCCTGGTCACCGATGCCAACCCGCGCGCCCTCGCCTGCGCCCGCGACAACGCCCACCGGCTCGGTCTCGCCGACCGCATCGAGACCGCCGGCACCGGCCTCTACCCTCCCGGCCGCGGCCGGGTCGCCCTGGTCGTCTGCAATCCCCCATGGCTGCCCGGTCGGCCGGGCTCCGCGCTCGACGAGGGCGTCTACGACCCGGGCAGCCGCATGCTCCGCGGCTTCCTCGACGGCCTGGCCGACCGTCTGCTGCCCGGCGGCGAGGGCTGGCTCGTCCTCTCCGACCTCGCCGAACACCTCGGCCTGCGCTCCCGCGCCGATCTGCTCGGTGCCGTCTCCGGAGCCGGGCTGCGCGTCACCGGGCGCCTCGACACCGTCCCCCGCCACCCGAGGGCCACCACCCCCGACCGGGCCGACCCCCTCCTCCACACCGCCCGCGCCGCGGAGGTCACCTCGCTCTGGAGGCTGGCCCCCGCATGACTCCCGGCGACCTGCCGCACACAGCCCGAAGCAGCCCTGCGCCCACCGGGCGACCCGGCCCGCACGTCCCTAGCCTGGTGACAGAGAGGAGGCGAAACACCATGCTTGGAGACGCTCCGCTGCAAGCAGTCATCCCCGCCACCGATCTCGCCCGCGCCAAGGCCTTCTACACCGACACCCTCGGCCTCAAACTCGCCGAGGAAGGTGAGGAGGAGTTCGTCTGCGACTGTGGCGGCACCCAGTTCACCGTCTACCGCACTCCCAGCGGTGGACAGGCCGCCCACACCCTCGCCAGTTTCAAGGTCGCCGACCTCGACGGCGAGATGGCCGGCCTCCGCGACCGCGGCATCACCTTCGAGGAGTACGACTTCCCCGGTCTGCAGACCGTCAACGGGGTCGCCGAGGGCGAGGGCATGCGCGCGGCCTGGTTCAAGGACAGCGAAGGCAACATCGTCTGCATGTCCCAGCGGGTCGGCCAGTAGCCGTCCCGCACCCGGCCCACCCGTCAAGCGCTGCACCGCACCCGTCGGACACGGCGCCGCTGCCCGGCCCGCTCGTACGGAACAGGCCGGACAGCAGCGGCAGGTGTCGGATGGCCATCCCAGGCTGGACCCGCCCGAACACGAAGAACGGCCACGCCGATGGAGCGGCCGCCCCGGGTCGCGGCCGCTCCGGACGGCTCGCTCCGGTGGCGACCCGCCACCGCCTCGCCTTGACTGGTGCGGACCGCCGCCCGGATGCGGGAGGACCGAGGGATGAGATTGCCGAGGGGCACCCGCGGCCGCCGGAAGGAACAGCTGCTCCTGGCCCGCATGCGGGTCGTGCGGGCACGGAGTGAGGCCGAGCGGCGCTTCCCGGTGATCACCGAGCTGACCGCCCGCCTGTTCTCCCCCGGCCTACTGGACTCCGCCACCCGGATGGCCTCCCAGCTGTTCCTGACCTCCATCCCCCTCCTGTTCGCCGTGGCCGCCTTCGCCCCCGAGGGCGTGCGGAACCAGATGAACTCCTCACTGCGCTCGCTGTTCGGCATCTCCGGCGCCTCCGCCGAGCAACTGCGCCAGGCGCTGTACAGCCCCGGCGACCTGCGGCAGACCACGGGGATCATCGGCCTGCTGATGGCACTGCTGTCCGGCACGAGCTGCAGTCGGGCGGTCGCCCGGGTCTGCGAACACGCCTGGCAGCTGCCGAAGTCCGGCACCCGGGTCGCGGCCTGGCGGTGGCTGCTGTGGATCGCCTGCTGGGTGGTCGTGCTGCTGTTCCAGGGCGTGCTGCGGAACGGCTTCGGCGCCGGGCTCTGGCTGGGCCTGCCACTGACCTTCACGGCCTCCTTCCTGGTCTGGTGGTGGACCGCCCGCCTGCTGTTGAGCGCACGGATCCGTTGGTTGTCCCTGGTGCCGGGAGCGCTGCTCACCGCCATCGCGTCCACCGCGATGTCGCTGACCGCCCGGATCTACATGCCGATCGCACTGAACCGCTCACTGGCCCAGTACGGCTCGCTGGGCCTGGTGCTGATGGTGCTGTCCTGGCTGATCGCCTTCTGCATCGCCGTCACCTTCGCCATCACGGCCGGCGCGGTGCTGGCCCAGGAGAGGCCGCTCAGCGCCTACCTGGGGCCGACCGGCCCCGAACAGCGCGGAACCTGATCAGCCGCCCCGGCACCGGGAACGGCGTCGGCCGCCACACCCGCCACCCCGACGAACGCGCCGCGGGCGTCGGACGACCCGACCGCCCGCGCACCCGCCGACAGCCCGCACGGACCAAGGCGACCGGGTCGAAGGAGCCCGGGCGGTCCCGGGTCAGCGGGTAGCAGGCGAACCCGATCAGCGCCGCGCTGAAGTGGCCGATGCTCGTGTAGTCCCGGCTCTGCTGCACGCCCAGCCCGTAGACCACCAGCACTCCCACCGCGTACAGGTACCGCCAGGGCCGCACGATCGAGTAGGTGAGGACCGCGACCACGCCGGCCAGCGCGTAACTGACGCCGTAGTCCAGGGTGTAGAGGGCCCTCGGCGAGGCCAGCCCCCGGTGGATCGCCCAGCCGAGCACGCCCTCGCTGAGGTAGGTGGCGCCGACGTGCGCGAGCGCCGCCACCGAGATCCAGCGCAACGTGCCGAGCCATCGCTCGGCGGGCACGTGGAAGAGGTTGTACAGCAGGAAGTAGAACGGCCAGCCGCCGCCCGCGATCCATAGGGCGCTGGTGACCAGGACACGCACCGGCGACACCTGGAGGTGGTGGAGGTTGGTCGAACGCCGCTCCAGGATGCGGTCCGCGGTCGCCGGATCGACGTGCCGGATCACCTGTGTGGTGACGAGCAGGACCGCCAGCCAGGTGTAGGTACCCGGCGCGCGCCGAACATAGGCCCACACCGCGTGGACGGCACGCGCCCACCAGGGCCGCCGGTGCGCCTTGGCGCCCCTGGCTGTGCTGCCGGCCATCGGCGCCTCCTCGACACTCCTCCCCCTCACCCTCGCCCCCGCCCGACCTCGCCGCCACCCGCCACCCGCCGTCCCCGTGCTGCCCGCGGGAATCCGCCCACCTCACACGCCCCGCCGCCGGCCCCGACGGCCTCCACGGCGCTCGCGTACGCTGGCGCTCGGACCGTCCCGGTCGCGGCCTCCCCTCCACGTACCGGGCGGGGCCGGTACCGGGAACCGCCGAGCAAGGGCACCAGGCACGATGAGCGATCGCCTCGCGACGAGGACACCGACCGGCACCGCTGCTCCCCGGCACCCGGCGCTGAGAGCCGCCGTCCGCCTACGCCTCACCACGGCGTACGTCCTGCTGCTGACGGTGACGGCCTCCTGGCTGGCGAGCCAGGGCCATGCCGAGCGGGCCCGGTTCGTCCGGCACAACAGCAGCAACGTCCATCACATGGAAGTGGGCAAGTGGTGGACCCTCTTCACCAGCGGCCTGGTGGTCGACGGGGTTCCGGCCTGGGCAGGCATCGCGGCGGTCGCCGCCGTCCTGGGCCTGGCCGAGTGGCGCTGGGGTCCGGCCCGGGCCGGTGCGGTCTTCGTCTTCGGACACCTGGGCGCCACGCTGCTCACCGAGGGCGCCATGTGGGTGATGCTGACCGCCCGCATCCCGGGCGCACTCTCCCGCGCCCGGGACGTGGGCATCAGCTACGGCCTGGTCGCCACCGGCGCCTGCCTCCTCGCGCTCGGCCCGCGCCCGCTGCGCCGTTACGGCCTGCCGGCGCTCGCTCTGGCCCTCGCCGGCGCCTGGGCGCTGGACCAGCAGCTGGCCGACGCCGGCCACCTCGTCGCCCTCGGGCTGGGCGCCCTCGCCTCCTGCACCGTCTGGATGCGCACCCGAGCGCCCGCCACGGCCTCCTGATCCACCCCAACCACCCGTCCAGTCAAGCAAGTTGACCAACGGGCCGGTCGACTCGCAGCAGCCGGGAGAACCTTCGTCGCCACCCGGGGCTCCGTATGCTCTTGCATTACTCTGCAAATCTATGCCAGAGTTCGGGCATCGGATCGATTACGCCGAATTCCGTCACACATCGCTAGATCAGGGGCCCGCTCACGCGGGTCAAGGGTGCATCCATGTCGAAGGTCTTGAGCAAGCTGCCGGTCGGTGAACGGATCGGCATCGCATTCTCCGGTGGGTTGGACACCTCCGTCGCCGTAGCGTGGATGCGCGAACACGGTGCCTTCCCCTACGCCTACACGGCCGACATCGGCCAGTACGACGAGCCGAACCTCGCCGACGTCCCGGCCCGGGGCCGCGCGTACGGCGCCGAGCAGGCCCGGCTGGTGGACTGCCGGGCCGCGCTGGTCGAGGAGGGCCTGGCCGCCCTCGCCTGCGGTGCCTTCCACATCCGCTCCGCCGGGCAGACGTACTTCAACACCACCCCGCTCGGCCGCGCCGTGACCGGCACGCTGCTGGTGCGCGCCATGCAGGAGGACGGCGTCTCCATCTGGGGTGACGGCTCCACCTACAAGGGCAACGACATCGAGCGGTTCTACCGCTACGGCCTGCTCGCCAACCCCAACCTGCGGATCTACAAGCCGTGGCTGGACCAGGCGTTCGTCGACCAGCTCGGCGGCCGCAAGGAGATGTCCGAGTGGCTCGCCGAGCGGGACCTGCCGTACCGGGACTCCGCCGAGAAGGCCTACTCCACCGACGCCAACATCTGGGGCGCCACCCACGAGGCCAAGCGGCTGGAGTACCTGGACGCCTCCCTGGAGATCGTCAGCCCGATCATGGGCGTGGCCTTCTGGGACCCGGCGGTCGAGATCCAGACCGAGGACGTCACCATCGAGTTCGAGTTCGGCCGCCCGGTCCGGATCAACGGCCAGGAGTTCGCCAGCGCCGTCGACCTGGTCCACGAGGCCAACACCATCGGTGGCCGGCACGGTCTGGGCATGTCGGACCAGATCGAGAACCGCATCATCGAGGCCAAGAGCCGCGGCATCTACGAGGCCCCCGGCATGGCGCTGCTGCACATCGCCTACGAGCGGCTGCTCAACGCCATCCACAACGAGGACACCATCGCCACGTACCACACCCAGGGACGGCGGCTCGGCCGGCTGCTGTACGAGGGCCGCTGGTTCGACCCGCAGTCGCTGATGCTCCGGGACAGCATTCAGCGGTGGATCGGCCACCCGGTCACCGGCAGCGTCACCCTGCGGCTGCGGCGCGGCCAGGACTACTCGGTCATCGACACCCAGGGCCCCAACTTCAGCTACCACCCCGAGAAGCTGTCGATGGAGCGCAGCGTCGACGCCGCGTTCGTCCCCGACGACCGCATCGGCCAGCTGACCATGCGCAACCTCGACATCGCCGACTCGCGCAGCAAGCTGGAGCAGTACGCGGTGCACGGCCAGCTGGCGCCGTGGAGCGGCCTGATCGGCGAGCTCGCCCCGGGCGGCGCGGCTCCCATCGCCGCCGGCAACGGTGACGAGGAGGACCCGAACGCGCTCGACCACGCGGCGCTCGAGTCCGGCACCGACTGACGCACCTCACGCCCACGGAGGGCCGTCGCACCCCAGCGGTGCGGCGGCCCTCGGCCGCTCTCCCGGCGCCTCCGCTCCGCCCCCGCCTCCCGGCCCCGGCCCCGGCACCCGCCACCGCTCCCCGTCCGGGCTCCGCCCCGCCCCGCCCTCACTCCAACGGCGGCACCGGCCGTGCGCTGCCCGCCCGACGGGAGCTGAATGGCGGACGGCGCCCGGCGACGGGAAGGCAGGTCCGGGGATGGGTGAAGCGATCGGCCCGATGCTGGCCTCCGCAGTGGCGGTCGCGCTCAGCCCGCTGCCGCTGATCGCCGTCCTGCTGGTCCTCGCCTCACCGCGCGGCCGGGCCAACGGGCTCGCCTTCACGGCCGGCTGGCTGCTCGGCCTCGCCGCGGTGTCGGCCGCCGTCGTGGCCGCGCGCACCGCGTTGAACCCCGCCCGCACCACACCGACCTGGTCGTCCTGGCTGAAGCTCGCCCTCGGCACCGTACTCGTCCTGCTGGCCGCCCGGCAGTGGCGCGAACGACCGCGACCCGGCCGGGTGACCGCGCCACCGGCCTGGCTGCTCTCGATCGACCGGCTGACCGCCGCCCGGTCCGCCGGTCTCGCCGTGGTCCTGGTCATCGCCCACCCGAAGACCCTGGTCCCGGCCGTCGGCGGCGCCGCCTCCATCGCCGCCGCGCCGACCGGCGGCGGGGAGAAGGCGGTGGCCGCCGCCCTGATGGTGCTGCTCGGTTCGTTGGGCACCCTGCTGCCGCTCGTGGCGCACCTCCAGGGCAGCGCCCAGGCACGACACACCCTCGGCGAGTGGCGCGCCTGGACGGCCACGCACAGCGCGGCGATCATGATCACCGTCCCGCTGCTGCTCGGCGCCGAGTACCTGGGCGACGCCGTCTCCGGGCTCACGTGAGCCCCCCGCCTACCCGACCCCGACCGGCCCACCCCTCGGGCCGGCCCGCTTGCCTACCCACCCCGTCTCCGTCACCGGATCCGCACCACCCCCCGCCCCCGCACGGCCCGGACCCCCAACCGCCCGGGGTCGGCCGTCGGCCGCGCCGCCACCGCCTCCCGTACCGTCAGCAGGATCTCGCCGTCGTAGCGCTCCGCCAGCACCCGCGCCAGCTCCGCCGCCCCGCCCGGCCGGACGTCGGGCGCCAGCTCCGGCAGCCGGCCCGGGGCGCTGAGGTCCTGGGCCTGGGCGGCCCAGCGGGCCGCGTCGCACCGTTCGCCCTCGGCGGTGTAGTGCACGGCCAGGCAGTGCACGGCCAGCTGGTCCCCGTACTGGGCGGCTATCCGCCACCAGAAGACGCCGTCCGCCGCACGGCCCATGCCGTACAGCAGGCAGCCGAGGGTCCGGAAGGCGGTCTTCTCGGCGAGTTCGAGGTCCAGGGCCAGCTCCCCCGGCTCGACCGCGCCCGCCACCCCCGCGCACAGGTGCCGCAGGTCGCGCCGCAGCTCCGCCCGGCCCCCGGCCCACCGGGACTGCCCCGGCACCGACCCCGGACCGGAACCCGAGCCTGGACCGGACCCCGCCCCCCAACCGGAACCCGACCGCAGGCCGGGACCGGCTCCGGCCCCCGCTCCCGCGCCGAGCCCTGAACCCGCCCCCGCTGCCGCCCCCGGGCTCGGCCCCGAGAGCGGAGCGTGCGGTGGCCGGGCCCCGGCGGGCGGCCGGGCGGGGCGCTCGCGCAGCGCCGGGGCGGTCCGCCGGGCAGCGGCGAGCCGCTCAGCCAGTCGGCGGGTGAAGTCCACCGGATCGTGGTCGTCGAACTCCCGCTCCAGCTCGACGGCGTGCGCGCGCAGCAGGTCCACGACCCTCATGTCTGCGCCCCGCCGTCGTCCTGGTGCTCCAGGAGGTACTCCAGGTGACGCCGCCCGAGGCTGTAGTAGGTGCGGGCGGTGGTGTGCGCGATGCCGAGGGACCGTCCGATGTCGTGGTACGACAGCCCCGCCTGGCGCAGCCGGACCACGTCGGCCTGGACGGGTGCGGCCCGCGCGAGTTCCTCCATCGCCCAGTCCAGGGCATCCAGCTCGGCGAGTTCGTTCAGCTCGTCCTGGCTGGTGTCGGGGCGGCGCTGGGCGATCACCCGCAGCCGCTTGCGTTCGGTGCGCCGGCGCTCGCGCATGACGTCCACCACGGCGTCCTTGACGATCTTGAAGGCGAAGGCCTGCGGATCGGGGCTGGCCAGGGCCCGGCGCCAGTTCTTGTAGAGCGTGGTGCCCGCGTTCTGCACGGCGTCCTGGGCGTCCTCACGGTGCCGCAGGCGCTGCTGGGCGTAGCGGAGGTAGCCGGAGTTCTCGCGGGTGAAGAAGGCCTCGAAGTCGTTCGGCAGGTCGCCGAGCGGGTCGGCTCGCAGACCCCGCTCCTCGCCCGGCCCGGGAGTGCTCACGCGACCCCCCTTTCGTGGTCGGCTGGCCGGCCCGCCTGGTGGCACGCCGACGGCCCCTTGGGGCTCGTGGTGTAACCGTCCGGGAGGTCCGGGATGTTGACCGGATCGGGCAGACAATTGCCGAACGTTTCCGTTCACTTTTGAACAGTGCGGCTGACCTGCCGCTTCACCCTCGCGCACCCAGCCGGAAGACTCGCAACGTGACCCAGATCACAGTGCACAAGGGCGTCGCTTGACAAGCCCCACGGCACCACCCGCACCATCCCCGCAACCCTGCGGATCCCACTCCGCGCAGCGCCCCCCGCCCCCAGCGGGTCACGCCCCCTACGGCGCCGGCTCCACCTCCGCCGCATCCAGCGTGGCGGTCACCCGGTCCAGCAGCCCGCGCAGTGCGACCAGGTCCTCGACCGGCAGCCCGGTCGCCGCGAGCAGCCGACGCGGAACCTGCCCGGCCCGCTCGCGCAGCGCCGACCCCTCGGGGGTCAGGCGGACGGTGACCGACCGCTCGTCCTCCGGGCTCCGCTCGCGGCGCACCAGCCCGGCCGCCTCCAGGCGCTTGAGCAGCGGGGAGAGCGTCCCGGAGTCCAGCCGCAGCCGCTCGCCGATCCGCTTGACGGGCAGCTCGCCCTCCTCCCACAGCACCAGCATGACCAGGTACTGCGGATAGGTCAGCCCGAGGTCCCGCAGCAGCACCCGGTACACGCCGCCGAAGGCGCGGGAGGCCGCGTTGAGCGAGAAGCAGATCTGCTGGTCGAGGCGGAGCAGCTCCTCGTCCGCCATGCCGGGGTGAGTCGTCATGAGCCCATGGTACCGATCACCATCGCGCCATTTAGTTGTGCACAATTGAATTGCGTGCTCTACTTGTCGCAACGCACCACCGCACCACCGCACCACCGCACCACCGCACCACCGCACCGACCGAGCGGCCGCCGCCCAGCACGCCGGGCCGGCGACCGCCCGGACAACCGACCACAGGAACACCCAGGACCCGAAGGGGAAGCCACCATGGACGCGCTCTACACCGCAGCCGCCACCGCCAACGGCCGGGAGGGCCGCGCCGTCAGCTCCGACGGACAGCTGGACCTCGCGCTGGCCATGCCGCCCGCGCTCGGTGGCAGTGGCCAGGGCACCAACCCGGAGCAGCTCTTCGCCGCCGGCTACGCCGCCTGCTTCGCCAGCGCCCTCAGCTTGGTCGGCCGCCAGGCCCGGGTGGACACCAGCGAGGTCTCGGTGACCGCCGAGGTGTCCATCGGCAAGGACGAGGCCGGCTTCGCCCTCGCCGTCGTGCTGCGCGTCGAGCTGCCCGAGTCCCTCGCGGGCGAGACCGGCGAGCTGCTGGTCAAGCAGGCGCACCAGGTATGCCCGTACTCCCGTGCCACCCGGGGCAACATCCCGGTCGAGCTGGTCGTCGAGTAAGCACCCCCGAGAAGGAGCGCCCCGGGAGGAAGAGCACCCCGAGCGCCCTCCGACCGCCCCACCGACGGACCGGGCCCGCCGCACGCGAACTGCGGCGGTCCCGGTCCGTCACCCTTGGGCTCAGTCGCCTCCCGGCCCGTTCGCCGAACGCAGCGTGTCCAGTCGGTGCCGGTACTCCTCCGCGTCGATCTCACCCCGCGCGAACCGCTCCGCGAGCAACTGCTCCGGGGACACCCCCTGCCCTCCCTGACCCCCTTGGCCCCCTTGCCCCAGCGGGTCCCAGCCGTGCGGACCGCCCACCCCGGCTCCACCGGCGCCGGGGGCCGCCCGCCCGGGCGGGATCGGCTGCCGCGAGCGCGCTACGTAGCGGAACAGGGCCACGGCGAGCAGGACGACGATCACCAGGAACATCAGCGTCCCGAACGCCATCAGTCCCACGCCCCAGCCACCCCCGTAGTGGCCGTGCCCGTGCCAGTACCTCATCAGGACCTCCTCCTCCGGCCCCGTCGGGGCCCGCCGAGGTGAGCAGCGCCTACCACCATCGTGCTCCCGTCGGTGGTGAAAGCGGTGTGAGGGCGGGCTGAGAAAACGTTCCGGCAACCGTTCCCCGGCCCCACCGGGGTAGCGTGCCACTGGTGACCCACCACCCGCCGCCCGCGTTCCACCCCCAGCGGCCCACGGCTCACCAGCCGCCCATGGCCTTCCACCCGCCGGAGGACGACCGCTCCCCCGAGCAGCTCGTCGCCGCCGGGGTGCTGCGGCGCCACCCGGACCCGCGCCCCCACCCGGCGCTCGGCCACTCCCCGATCGGCTACGTCGCCACCGCGCTCTGGGCCGAGCTCACGGCCCTCGCCATCGCGCCGGCGGCCGCCGAGGCCACCGCCACCGCACTGCTGCGCGCGATCGCCGACCGCGCCGTGGACGCGGCGCTCGCCCCGGGCAACGAGCGCGCCCCGCGCGACGACCTGTACGTGGCCGACCCGGCCCACATCGGCCCGTACCGCCGGGCGATCTGGTTCCAGCGTTCCAACCCGCACGGCCCACACGGCCCACACGACCCGCACAACCCGCACAACCCGTACGGCTCGCAGGGCCACCGCGGCCTGCTCACCCCGGTCGACGCACGCGGCGGGTACGCCCCCCGCGGCCCGATCACCGCCTCCTTCGCGCCCCACGAACCGTAGCCCCGGGCGCCCCTGCCCGCCCTCGCCCGCCCCGGCTCCCTCAGCGCTCGACCTGGAGGCTGTGGCACACCCAGCTCAGCCGGTCCGGCCCGCCGTACGGCGGCCGGTCGTGATACGTCCCGTCCGCCACCGACATGTTGACGATCAGGTACGCGTGCCACGCGGACCCGACCCCGTGCAGGTCCGCATAGACCAGCTCGTCCTCCACGTACCAGTCCACCGAGTTCGCGCCGAGCACCACCCGCAGGCCGAAGGTGGCCCCCGGCCCGATCCCGGCGCTCGCACCGTGCCAGTACCGGAAGCCGCCGCGGACGTGGTTGGAGATCTCCAGCAGGTCCGGGTTGTCGGGGTGGTACTCGAAGACGTCCACCTCGTTGCCGCCGTCCCGCCAGGTCCAGATCGCCGGCCAGGCACCGAGCTCGACCGGCAGTGTCACGCTCGCCGACAGCACGTCCCCGGCGCGGAGCTGGAAGCCGTCGGGACTGCCCTCGGTGGTCAGCAGACTGCAGCTCCACAGCCCGCCACTGTGCCGCCTGACCGCCGTGAACTGCCCGTCGGGGCAGTAGTCGCGGCTGAGGTAGTCGAGTTTGTGGTCGCTCCGGTTGGTCGGCCCCATCCGGGGATAGGCGCTGCTGCGCCCGGCGATCCACTGCCTGGTCGAAGTGAAGTCCGCGTCGAACACGACTGCCACGGCCGCCTCCCCGGAGCGCTGGCGTCCCGGCAGTCCGCACCGCCAGGCACACAGGGTGAGTTACCCGATACCCTCCGCAGTATGCGAAGTGGATCGTTCGGGTCCGGGACGAACGTGCGATTCGGGACCGGTACGGCCGGTCAGGGGTCGGCGCCGAGCAGGTCAGCCGACCGGAGCCGCGCCTCCGGCCCCGAGCCGGTCGGTCACCGACACCACCCCGTCCACCGAGCGGCAGAGGTTGAGCACGATCGGCACCAGGTGCTGCTCGGGCACGGTGCCGCTGAGCACCACCCGCCCCTGGGTGACCTCCACCCCGATCTCCGCCGGGCTGACCCCGTCGATCCGGCCGAGCACCTCCTCGACGATCTCCCGCCGGATCACCATGTCCTCGCGCAGGAAGACCCGCAGCAGGTCACCGCGGCTGACCATGCCGACGACCCGCCCCTCCTCGTCCAGCACCGGCAGCCGCTTCAGGCCGTGCCGGCTCATCAGCCGGGCCGCCGCGACCACGCTGGTGCCGGGCGTGGTGCAGACCGGCTGCGCCGTCATCAGGTCGGCCGCGGTCACCTCGCCGTCCGGGCCCGCCTGCGCCGACTCGGGCGCGGGCAGCAGGCTGGCCGGGTCCTCCTGCGCGGCCAGGGTGCGCAGCAGGTCGGCCTCCGAGACCACGCCGAGCGGTCGCCCTTCCGGGTCCACCACCGGTACGCCGGTGATGTCGTACTCGCTCAGCAGCGTCACGATCTCCCGGAATCCGGTCTCGGGCGAGACCAGGACCACGGGGCTGGTCATCACGGATTCGACGGTGGCATGACGCACGCCGGTTCACCTCGTCCAACGATGCTGGTCCGACCGGACGCGGATCGTCCCGGCCGGTACCGGCAGCATCGCCCGTAACGGCCGCGACCGCCAGGGGCCAAGGGGCCGAACGGGCGGGACCTTGTGCCCCGACCTGCTGACACGGCCCCGACACCACGCCCCGACCAAGCACTGGCACCGCGTCTCCGGCACCACGTCCCCGACCGGGGCAGCCGCGGGAACGACGCCGTCAGGCGTGCGTGGTCGCCCCGCAGACGAAGACGGGCACCCGCAGGAACCCGTGGCTCCGGACGGCCGCCGCGGCCGCCGGGGAGGTGCAGAACCAGCCGTTCCGACCGAACACGGCCCGCAGCGCCCGTCCCTGCGCGTCGGCACTCGTCCAGTCGCCGTCCCGCACCCCGAGGTAGAGGGTCCGGCCGTGCCAGGTCGTCAGGAAGGCCGGGTTGGTCCCGCCGTCGACCGTGGGCGCCGTTCCGTCCAGGGACTGCGGCACGAGCACTCCCGGGTCGTCGCCCGGCTTCCGGTGACCGCCGGTGACCTGTCCGACCCAGCGGCCGACCGAGTACGGGACGATCGCGTTCGGGTCGTGCAGGACCGCGTCCTCCCCGTGGTCCTCGGCGACGCCGGAGGTCACGCACGGGCCCGCGTAGAAGGTGCCCGGATCGCCGTTCGGGGAGGCGGCGGCCGCGAAGGCGGTCATCTCGTCGGAGAGGTAGGACGATCGAAGCGTGGCGGGGTCCGAGACGTGGACACCGGGTACCACGGGCCTGATCGTCGCGTCCGGAAGGCTCGGGTCGATCTGCCGCCAGTTGGTGATGTCGCAGGAGTAGATCCACCGCAGATCGGCGGTCGTCAGGTTCTTCGGTGCGTTGCCGCCCGCCGGGGCCGCCCAGGTCACCGCGTCCCTCACGAGCGGGACGAAGTCGATCGAGGTCGGGTCGCCCTGCTGTGGCGGCCTGCTCAGCCTGGCGAAGTCGACCGTTCCACTGCTGTTGAACACCAGGGCGTTGAGGGCGCTCCGGGTGTTGGTCGGCCGGAAGATCTCGTAGGCCCCGGTCTTGGGCGTGATCCTGCTGGTTCCCCGGGCGTCCCAGCTGTAGAGCCGGGGCGAGGTGGTGTCCCCGGCCGCCGCGAGCGAGGCGTTGTAGTCCGCCGCGAGCTGGTTGAAGAGCGCGTCGGCGGCCGGGGCGCCCACGCCGACCAGGTCGGCGGCGGCCGGCGTCGGCGGGTCGGCGGGGGCGGGGGCGGCCGTGGCGAGGGCGAGCGCGGCGGCCAGTGCGGCGGCGGCGCCGGCCCGGGTGACGAGGCGAGGCATGCGGTGTCCTTCGGGGGTCGGCGGGCGGTACCGGGATCCTCGGCGGTCCGGACCGGCCGCGACAGCCCCGCCGAACCCGGCGGGCGGCCGTCGCCGCTGGTCGGCACCGGGCGGGCCGCCATCGCTCGCCGGACGTTCTTCCAGCGGTGGCGCGCCGCACGTCCGTCATATGCCCGCCGATCACCCCGGACGGCGCAACCATCACATGATCGACTCGTTGGACCATCCACCACGACAGCGGTACGGCTCCCGGGAGGGCCCCTTGGCAGTACGGACGGTGAGCACGGCCGCGCTGCGCCGGGATGTCGCGGCGCGCCCGGTGGCCCTGGCGGAGGCCTCGCTGGTGCGCCACTACCGACGGCTGGTCCGGCTCGCCTACCTGGCGCTGCCGGCCGACCGCGACCGGCACACCCGGGTGCTCGCCGCCCACTGCGCCGTCCAACGCGCCCTGCCCACCCGCTGGGCCCGCACGGACCGAACCGCCGTCCGACCGTCCGCGCCCGGGCCCTCCGACGCTCCGGAAGGCACGGACGCCCCGGACGACCCGGCCTACGCCGCGCTGCGCCTGCGGGTGCTGCGCGCCGCGCTCCGGCCGCGCCCGGCCGCCCGTCTCCTCACGCCCCGGGTCTGGGGCCTGCGGCTGTTCACCCCGCACGGCGGCGAGGGGGACGCGGAACTCGACCACGCGCTCGCCGCGCTCTCCGCCCCGGCCAGGGCGGCCTTCGCCCTGCGGACGGTCGAGGGGCTGGGCGTCGAACGGGCCGCCGAGGTGCTGCGGCAGGCCGGGGTGGCGCACCCGGCGGTGGCGGTGGCCGTGGCCGGGCAGGTGCCGTCCGGTCCGGATCCGCTGCCGCCCGCCTTCGACCCCTGCGCCGTCCGGGTGCAGCCCACCGACCTGCTGCGCCGGCGCCGTACGCTGACGGCCGCGCTCGCGGTCGGCGTGCTCGGCCTCACCACCACGGCGGGCGTGCTGGGCGGTTCGCACCCGGCGGCGCCCGGCCGTCCGACGACGGTGCCGCTCGCGGGCGCCGACACCGACCCGTCCCACCTGGTCCGGGTCGCCCCCGACGCCTGGCAGCACACCAGCCGGGTCGACTTCACCGCCTGGCCCGCCCGTGGCGAGCGGCGCGAGGACGGTGCGCTGCTCGGCCGCGCCCTGGCCGCCTGGGCCCGGCCCGGAAGCCGGACCCACGCCGAGCCGGGTACGGACGCCGGTCCGCCCGCCGCGCCCGCGCCGCACCTGCTGTTCGCCGGGACGGTGGACGGCACCGGTGTGGTGGTGTTCTCCGACGGCGAGCGGATCGCCCGCTACACCGACAGCCAGAACGGTCAGGGCGGTCGGGACAGCGGAGACCTGGACCTCGCCCGGGCCGACGACGCGGACCCGACCACGGCCGGCGCGGTGGTCCTGCGCCGTCAGGGCGCCACCGTCCGCTACCTGCTGGCGCCCTGGGTGGACTCTGCGGAGACCCGCCGGATCGACCGGCCCGACACCCCCGCCCACCCGTTGGAGCACCCCGACGGCCTCACCTCCCCGGCCCCGGCCGGCGGGCCCGCCGACTGCCAGGGCGCCACCCTGCTCCAGTTGCACTCGTCCCCGGTGGTCGCCGAGAAGGCCGAGAGGTCCGCCTTCCTGCTGGCCGACCTGGGCGGCCTGATCCCCGCACACCTCACCTACGCCCCGCCACCGGAGCGCCCCCTGCCGGACGGCTCACCACCCGACCGAGCCCAGGCCGACCGCACGCAAGCCGACCGAGCCCAGGCCGACCGCGAACCGCGCGAGGCGACCGCCCAGGACGCGCTGCAGGCCTGGTCCCGGGCCGGCTGCGCCGTTCCCGACGGCACACCGGGCGTCAAACAGCTGAACCTCTGGGCCTTCGCCGTCCAGCCGCTGCCGCAGAACGCGGGCTCGGCCTCCTGGGTCTGCCTGCGCGCCGACCGCTGGGACGGCGCGGGCAGTGCGGCCACCGCCGTCGTCCTGCCGGGCGCCCGCGGCGCGCAGCGCACTGGTGGCGGACCGGGCCGGGCCTGCGGCCGCTTCGAGCGGGACGCCGTGGCCTGGACCTGGTGGCGCTCCCCGCACGGGACGGAGTTCGTGCTCGCGGCGGGCAGCCGCCGGGTCACCCGGCTCACCGTCAAGGGTTCGGGCTGGTCCGCCGACCGGCCCGCGCCGGACCGCACCCTGGCCGTCGAACGCCCCGCCCGCGCGGCCGTCCAGGTGGAGGCGCTGCTCGACAACGGCGCCCGGATCGACCCACCGCACTGAGCCCCGCGCCCCGTCTCCCTTCCACCCCGAGTGCTCCCGTTCAGGCCGCGGCCCGCGGCCGACGGGACAGCTCCCGCTCGTAGTCGGGCAGTTCGACGCTGCTGACCTGCTTGCCCAGCTCCAGCATCTTCTCCAGCGCCCAGCGCCGGTTGAGCAGCGCGTTGCGGAACCGCAGCCCGGTGGCCGTGCGCGGCGCGAGGAACGGACCGGTGCGGTCGCCGCCCTTCTGGCAGCCCTGCGCGTAGCCGCGCAGGAGGTGCTCGTACCGCGCAAAGGCGGCCCGGTGGTCGCCGCGGGCGCGGGCCAGCTCGCCCGCCAGGACGTACGCGGCCACCACCGCCGTCCCGGTGCCCATGCCGCCGATGGTCGCGCCGCAGGCGGCGTCGCCGATCAGGGCGATCCGACCGGTCGACCAGGCGGGCACGTCGGCGCGGCTGATCGAGTCGAAGTACGGCTCAGGGGCGGCGTCCAGGCTCTCCAGCAGCTGCGGCACCCGCCAGCCGAGGCCCGCGAAGGCGGCCCGGACCAGTTCCTTCTGCCGCGCCGGGTCGTGGCGGTCGTAGCGCAGTTCGGGCGAGGCGAAGAGGCAGAAAGCACCGGCCCGGCTCGGGTCGCGGTGGTCGGCGCCGACGGACATCAGCCGGCCGGGGACGTTGAGGCCGACCCCGCCGACGGGCAGTCCGAGGTCGTTGGGCAGCTGCCAGGTGGCCGCGTAGTAGCCGAGGTGGCGGACGTAGCGCTGCTCGGGGCCGAAGGCGAGCCGACGGACGGTGGAGTGCAGCCCGTCGGCACCGATCACCAGGTCGAACTCGCGCGGCGCCCCGTGCCGGAAGGCGACCCGGACCCCGTCCGGGGTCTCCTCCAGCGCCGTGATCGAGTCGCCGAAGACGTACTCGGCGCGGGCGCTGCTGTGCCGGTGGAGCAGCTGGGCCAGCTCCCCGCGCGGGACCTCCAGGTCGCCGCCGGCGAACTCGGCGGGCAGGTGCAGCAGTTGGCGCCCGTCGGGGCCGACGAAGGTCATCGGACTGCCGCCGGTGCCGAGCGTGCGCAGCTCCTCCAGGACGCCCATCCGCTCCAGCACGGTCAGGTGGGTGCGGCCGCGGAAGTCGACGTCCTGGCCGCCGTCGCGCAGCGCGGGGGCCAACTCGACCACGGTCACCTCGAAGCCGTACCGGCCCAGCCAGTGGGCGAGCGCGGGGCCGGCGATGCTCGCGCCCGAGATCAGGACCTTGGTGCTCATGGGAATCCACTCCGTCCGAGGATCGTGAAACTGTGTCTGGCGGACACTGTTTGTTGCTGTGTACGGTAGACACAGTTGAGCGGGAAGGGCAACCCCCCAGGTGGCAAGCCCCGAACGGAACCCCAGAACGGGAGCGGATGATGGCCGAGGCGGCGAACGACACGGTGCGGCTGCTCTGGGGCCCGGCCCCCAAACCCACCCGCGGGCCGAAGCCGGCCCTCAGCCTGGAGCGGATCGCCGCGGCCGGGGTCGAGGTCGCCGACGCGGAGGGGCTCGGCGCGGTCTCCATGCAGAAGGTGGCCGGGCTGCTCGACTTCACCAAGATGTCGCTCTACCGCTACGTCCCCGGCAAGGCCGAACTCGTCGCCCTGATGGTCGAGTCGGCCGTCGACGCGCCCCCGGACGCACCGGAGGGCTCCGACTGGCGGGAGCAACTCACCGCCTGGGCCCACCACTTGGCCGAGTCCTTCGCCAGGCACCCGTGGCTGCTGGACGCCACCGTCGGCGCGCGGGCGCTCGGTCCGAGGGAACTCGCCTGGCTGGAGCGGGTGGTGGCGGCGCTCGACGGCCACGGGCTGACCGGCCCCGAACGGATGGACGCCGCCGTCCTGCTCACCGGACACGTGCGCGGGATCGCCGCGCAGTCCCGCGCCGCCGGCCCCGCCGACACCCCCGAGGCCGAACTCCTCGCCGCCCTCGGCACCGTGGTCCAGGAGAACGCCGACCGCTTCCCGGCCGTCGCCGCCGCCATGGCCGACCCCGACGGCCGCGACCAGGCGCTGGAGTTCGGCCTGGAGCGCATCCTGGACGGGCTGGCCGCCCTGATCGACCGCCGCACGGCCGGCGCCTGACCCGCGGCAGCGTCCCGGAACGCCCGGTGGCGAGGAACCGGAGGCCCGGGAAAACCGCTCGGCCGGCCACCCGGTCGCTCGCTAGGATCGCGCCCCATGGCGATGTTCGTGCACCTGACCGCCGCGGCGAACGCGCCGCGGATCCGCCGCGCCGGGATCCGCGCCGACAGCCGGGGCCAGGGCGGCGCACGCGGGGTGTACTGCTTCCCCGTGCTGCCCTCGTACACGCTGACCCACCAGTGGCTGCGCGAGCTGGCCCGGTTCGGCCCCAAGGGCGCACTGGTCGCGGTGCACCTCCGGCTGGACGACGGGCAGGAGGTCCTGACCGGGCACTACCGCGACCGCGCCCAGGACGCCCAGCGGCCGGTGCGGGCCGCCGAGGCGGTCCGGCGGATCGGCGCCCTGCCCGACCCGCGCGGCTGGGAGGTCTTCCTGCCGCGCGCGGTGGGCGCCCGCGAGGTGCACCGGGTCCGCGCCGTGCCGCAGGCCACCGGCTGGCGCTACGTCCCGGACGCCCACGGCACCCGGCCCTGCACCTGTTTCGGCTGCCGTATCCGCGGCGAGTACGGCAGCCGCCGGCTGCGCGAGCGCCACCCGCACCCGCTGGACGGCCCGCCGCCGCCCGTCCCGGTGCTGCTGGCCCGGATCGCGGCGGCCGGCGAACCCGGCGACCCGTACGAACTGCGCACCGCCCTGCACTGGTTCGGGCTGCGCCGCCGCGGCCCGGTGGACCTGCTCGCCCGACTGGCCGACCACCCGCACCCGGGCGTGCGGGCGGACCTGGTCTGGGCCGTCGGCGGCTGGTCGACCCCGGGCGTCGCCGAGCTGCTGGACGGCCTGGCGGACGATCCGGACCCACTGGTCCGCGGGGCCGTCGAGGCGGTCAGGGAGAGCTGAGCCCCGGCCGGCGGCCCGCCCCGGACGGGCAGCAGCACTCCGCCGGCCGGTGCGCCGCCGTCAGGAGACGCGCTTGAGCTGCCAGGAGTTCTTCTCCAGGCTCGGCACCGCCGAGTAGTTGCAGCCGGAGCCGTAGTAGGTGCTGACGATCGTCCAGCCGGTCGGCGGCCAGGTGGAGGCGCAGGCGTTGACCACGGTGCCGACCGGGTAGCCGGTGAGCTGCATGATCTTCTTGGTGTTCGGGGTGAAACCGGAGCCGCAGCCCGCGCTGTTCCACCACTGGACGTCCACGAAGCCGCCCGGCGTCAGCGAGGAGGAGCAGCTGGTGCTGGTGTCACCGGGCGCGGCCTGGGCCGTCCCCATGGTCAGGGTCAGCGCGGCGGCGGTACAGCCCAGGGTCAGGACGGCGGAACGAAGGCGTATCACGGGGCGGCTCCTCTCGGTGACGCGGCGCGTCCGCGTCCCGCCCATTCCTATCCGTGCGGAGCCGATGACGGACAGCGACTTTCCGGCCCGACCTGCGGCGCGTTCTCGCCCATTCCCCGCCGGGAGCGCTCCACCGGTACGCGGCTGACCTGCGCACTCTCCCGTCGACATGCCCGTTCGCCGGATCCGGGTGATCATGGGACGAACCGCGTCATCGGCGATTCGGCGCACCGGGCCGTCGGCCCCGGGAGCGCCCGGAAGGTGGACTGCGATGTTCCAGCTCCTGTGGATTCTGCTCATCGGCTTCGTGCTGGGCGTGCTCGCCAAACTGATCCTGCGTGGACCGCAGTCGATCCCCTGGTGGCTGACCATGCTGCTCGGCGCGGCCGGGGCCTGGCTCGGCAACGCCGTCTCCGGCTGGATCGGCGTCCGCCACACCTCGGGCATCGACTGGATCCGGCACATCCTGCAACTGGCCTTCGCCGTCGCCCTGGTGGCCTTCGTCGCGCCCGCGTGGACGAAGTCCCACCAGAACCGCTGACCGGCCGACCCCCGGCACCCGGCCCGGCCGACCAGCCGGCCGGGCCGCCCGCTCAGCCCACGTGGACGGCCGGCCGGCGGGACCGGTCCGGTTCGGCCTCGCGCAGCACCTCGCGGGTGACGGGGGCGATCTCGCCCTGTCCGAACAGGAAGAACCGCAGGAACTGGGCGAAGGGGTTGCCCTCGGTCCACTCGAAGTAGATGTGCGGCTGCTGCCCGGTGAGGTCGCGCACCTCGAGCAGCAGCGCGGCCAGCGCGTTGGGCACGCTGGAGCTCTCCAGCGCCAGCACCCGGTAGCGGTCGTGCAGCACCTCGCCGCGGACCGTCAGCACGGCCTCGAAGTCGGACGGGTCGAGCACGGTGACCTCGACGAACACCAGGTCGTCCTCGGCCGGGATGTCGTTGTCCCGCCGGATCTGGTGGATCTTGTCGCGGTACTCGGCGAGGTCCCGGCTGTTCGGCTCGTTGGCGATCAGCCGCAGCGGGCGGTGGGTGTAGTCCCGGACGAACCGGTCCGCGACGTCGTCCAGCACCACGTCGGTGACGCGCAGTTCGAAGGCCCGCTTGAGCCGGGACAGGAACGAGAGCAGCATGATGCCCGCGATGAAGCAGGCGCCGATCTTGACCCCGTCCGGCCGCTCGGCGATGTTCACCGCCGTGGTGTAGAGGAAGACCCCCGCGATCACCGCGAAGCCGGTGCGCCAACGGCGCTGCCCGGCCTTGTGGGCGGCGATGGTCACCGCGATGGCGGCGGAGCTGATCAGCACCAGCACGCCGGTGGCGTAGGCGCCGCCCTGGGCGTCCACGTTGGCGTCGAAGATCCAGGTGACCAGGAAGGCGATCAGGGTGAGCACGATGACGGTCGGCCGCACCGCGCGGGCCCAGTGCGGGGCCATCCCGTAGCGGGGCAGGTAGCGCGGCATCAGGTTGAGCAGCCCGGCCATCGCGGAGGCCCCGGCGAACCAGAGGATGGCGATCGTGGACAGGTCGTAGACACTGCCGAAGGTGCTGCCCAGGTACTCGTGGGCGAGGTAGGCGAGCGCCCGCCCGTTGGCCTGGCCGCCGGCCTTGAACTGGTCGGCCGGGATGAGCAGCGTGGTGATGAAGCTGGTGGCGATCAGGAACACGCTCATGATCGCGGCGGCGGTGGTCAGCAGTTTGCGGGCGCCGCGGATCCGGCCGGTGGGCTTCTCCTCGGTGTCGTCCGGGTCGCCCTCGATGTGCGGCATCACGGCGACGCCGGTCTCGAAGCCGGACAGGCCGAGCGCCAGCTTCGGGAAGACGATCAGCGCGACGCCGATCATCGCGATCGCGTTGCCGTGCTCCACGGTCAGCGCGTGCGTCCAGTCGCTGAACACGTGCGGGGCCTTGAGCACGTGCCACAGCCCGTTGGCGACCACCACGACGTTCAGCGAGAGGTACACCGCGACCAGCACCACCGCCAGGCCGATCGCCTCGCTGAAGCCCTTGAGGAAGACGGCACCGAGCAGCGCGATCATGATCAGGGTCAGCATGACCTGCTTGCCGGTCAGGGCGCTGTGCAGGTGCGGGTTCTCCACCAGGTGGGCGCTGGCGTCGGCGGCGGACAGGGTGATGGTGATCATGAAGTCGGTGGCCGCGAAGCCCAGCAGGGTGAGCACGAAGAGCTTGCCCTGCCAGAAGGAGAGCAGCCGTTCCAGCATCGCGATCGAGCCCTGGCCGTGCGGGCTCTCCTGGGCGACCCTGCGGTAGACGGGCAGCGCGCCGAGCAGGGTGACGACCACCAGCACGATGGTCGCCAGCGGCGAGACCAGTCCGGCCGCGAGCGCGGCGATGCCGGGCTGGTAGCCGAGCGTGGAGAAGTAGTCCAGGCCGGTCAGGCACATCACCCGCCACCAGCGCTGGCCCTTCTCGTGCGGCGCCTCGGCGTGCGGGCCGGGGTGCTGTTTGGCCAGGTCGGCCAGGCCTTCCAGCATCCACTCCCGGAACCGCCCGCGCCGGGTGACCGGCCCCGCCCCTGCTTCGGCCGACCCCGACGACACCACGGGCACCCCTGTCCACGACTCGGCCGGCCTCGTACGGCTCCGGACCCCCTGTGGCCGCCGGACGGCGGGCCTGGTCAGGCTAGGGGACCGGCCCGCCGGGGCCGGTCAACCGCGCGGGCCGACACGCCCGGGTGCGCCCGTACGGCCCTCCCCGGTGGCGGGCCGTCCCGAGGCGGGTGCGGTCGCGGCCGGTCCGGTGTGCCAGGCTGCACGGACCTCGCGGAACACGCGAGGATGTCCGCGCGCACCGACGCACCGGGCGGGCGCCGCACAGCGCGCCACCGGCCGGGCCGGCGCGCCCACGGACCGGGCAGGGACAGGAAAAAACGGAGGAAGCGGTGGCGGAGCCGAGTCGGCGGAGGATCCTGGGCCTGGGCCTGATGGCGGCCGCCGTCACTTCCTGCGGCCCCCGTCGCCCGGATGCGGCCCCCGCCGCGCACCCGTCCGCCGGGGCGGCGGGCGCGCCGGCCGCCCCGGCGTCCACGCCACCCGGCACCGCCGGCCCGGCCGCCGACGGCCACACCGGCCCGACGAGCGAGCGCTCCCGCCCCGGCAACGCCGACTGGGAGATCACCGACCCCGGCCCGGACGGCGCCATCGAGGGCTTCGCCGACCGGGTCAGCGTCCTGCCAGGCGAACCCTTCGGCCTGCACGTCTCCACCCCCGCCACCGCGTTCACCGTCTCCGCCTACCGGATGGGCTGGTACGACGGCGCCCGCGCCCGGCTGGTCTGGCGCCGCGAGCACGTCCCCGGCGGCAAGCAGGCCGCGCCGCACGTGGACCCGGCGACCCGCACCGTCCTGACCGGCTGGCAGCGCACCCTCACGGTGGACACCGCCGGCTGGCCCGAGGGCGCCTATCTGCTGCGGCTGGACGCCGAGGACGGCTCCGGGCGGCGCTACGTCCCGCTCACCGTCCGCTCGGCGAGCACCGCGGGCCGGACCGTGGTGATGGGCGCCCCGGCGACCTGGCAGGCCTACAACGAGTGGGGCGGCTACAGCCTCTACAACGGCCCGACCGGCGGCCTGGCCACCCGCTCGCTGAAGGTCGTCTTCGACCGGCCGTACGACTACGACCACGGCGCCGGGCTGTTCCTGGTCTACGAGGCGCCGCTGGTCGCCCTCGCCGAACGGCTCGGCCTGCCGCTCGCCTACACCACTGGCGTCGACGTGGCCCGCGAACCCGGCCTGCTGACCGGGGCGAGCGCCGTCCTGTCGCTCGGCCACGACGAGTACTGGTCGCCCGAGCAGCGGGCCAACGTGGTCGCCGCCCGCGACGCCGGGACCAACCTGGCGGTCCTGGGCGCCAACTGCTGCTACCGCCGGATCCGCTTCGAGCCGTCCGACCTCGGGCCGGACCGCACGGTGGTCTGCTACAAGGACGCCTGGGCGCAGGACCCGGGCCACCAGGCGGGCGCCCCGGCGACCACCGACTTCCGGACCGGCCCGGGCGCCGACCCGGAGAGCTCGATGCTCGGCGTCATCTACGACGGCTACCCGGTGGACGCCCCGTACGTGGTCACATCGCCCGGGCACTGGGCGTACGAGGGGACGGGCGTCGCGGCGGGGGCCTCCTTCCCGCACCTGGTCGGGGTGGAGTACGACCGGGTGCACACCGGCTTCCCCACCCCGCGCCCGATCGAGGTGATCGCCCACTCCCCCGTGGTGTGCGACGGCCGGCGCTCCCACTCCGACACCGCCTACTACACCGTGCCGAGCGGGGCCGGGGTGTTCGCCACCGGGACGATGCGCTGGGTCGAGGCGCTGGAGGCCCGCGGCCCCGGCGGCGGCCGGGCCGACCACGGCATCGACTCGCACGCCGGGGACCTGGTCCGCCAGGTCACCGAGAACGTCCTGCGCGCCTTCGCCGCCGGCCCGGCCGGCCGGACCCGCCCGGCCCAGGACAACCTCGACGCCGTCTACGGCCCGGCGTAGCCGCCCCGGCTCAGCCCGCGGGCGGCGCGACGGCGAGGGCGGTGGCGGGCAGGACAGTGGTGCGACGGATCGTCATGGGAGGTCTCCGGGGCTACTGTTCCGGGCGTTCGCGGCCCGTCACGGTACCGCATCGTGATCGAACGGGCTTCCGACCTCCGGCCGGGGCAGGAGGCGGTCGGAACGCCCGATACACTCGCACGGTCTCATCCGGAGCAGGCACGAGGGAAACAGAACATGGTCGAGGCCTCCCCCAAGGTCGTTGTGGTCGTCCCCACGTACAACGAGCGGGAGAACCTCCCGGTCCTCGCGGGCCTGCTCGCGGAGCTCCCGGTGCCCGACCTGCACCTGCTGGTGGTCGACGACAACTCCCCCGACGGCACCGGCGAGATCGCCGACAAGCTCGCCGCGGACTCCGGCGGCACCGTGGGCGTGCTGCACCGCACCGAGAAGGACGGCCTCGGCCGCGCCTACCTGGCCGGCATGGCCAGGGCCCTGGACGAGGGCGCCGACGTCGTGGTGCAGATGGACGCCGACCTCTCCCACCCGGCCTCGGCGATACCCGCGATGGTCGAGCTGCTGCTCGGCGGCGACACCGCCGTGGTGCTGGGCTCCCGCTACGTCCCCGGCGGCTCCACCGCCGAGGAGTGGCCCTGGCACCGCAAGGCGCTCTCGGCCTGGGCGAACTTCTACGTCAACACGATCCTCAGCCTCGGGGTCAGGGACGCCACCGCCGGGTTCAAGGCCTGGCGGGCGGACACCCTCCGCGCCATCGACCTGCCGACGGTGCGGAGCAACGGCTACTCGTTCCAGGTCGAGATGAACTACCGCGTCGTCAAGCAGGGCATGACGATCCGCGAGGTGCCGATCCGCTTCGAGGAGCGGATCGAGGGCGCCTCGAAGATGAGCATGGGCGTGCAGGTCGAGTCCGCGCTGGCTCCCTGGAAGCTGCGCTTCAACCGCGAGGGCTGACGGGGCACCGACGGGACCGGGCACGGCAGGACGCCGGCCCGGTGCGGTCGTACGGGTGCCGGACCGCCGCCGGAGCGGTGTGAACGGCCGCCGCGGGGAAAGAAGGGCGACATGGCCCTTCTCCCGGAGACACTCACGGACCTGGTCCGCCGCGGCGCCCGAGAACCGTTCGTGGTCCAGAGCGTCCGGGCCACCGTCGCGGCCACCATCGCCTTCGCGGTGGCGACGCGGCTGAGCAGCGAGCCCGCTCCGCTGACGGCGCCGCTGACCGCGCTGCTGGTCGTCCAGGTCACCGTCTACTCGACGCTCAAGACCAGCATCCGCCGGGTCAACTCGGTGGTGGTCGGGGTGCTGATCGCGATCGGGTTCAGCGCGGTGGTCGGGCTCTCCTGGTGGAGCCTCGGGCTGATCATCCTGGCCTCGCTGGTCGTCGGCCGGTTCGTCCGGGTCGAGGAGTTCGTCCAGGAGGTCGCGATCAGCGCGATGCTGATCCTGGGCGTGACCAAGCTGGCCTCGCAGGCCTGGGACCGGGTGCTGGAGACCCTCATCGGCGCGGCCGTCGGCCTGCTGTTCAACCTGGTGTTCGCGCCGCCGGTCTGGGTGGACACCGCCGGGGAGTCGATCGAGGACCTGGCCCGGCGGGCCCGCCAGCTGCTGCTCGACATCTCCGAGGAGCTGGGCCGCCCCACCCCGGTGGCCCGGGCCGCCGAACGGCTGCACGAGGCCCGCCGGCTGGACCAGGCGATCGCCGACGTGGACGCGGCACTGCGCCAGGCCGAGGACAGCCTGCGGTTCAACCCGCGGATCAGCGAGGGGCTGCTGTCCCGGCTGGTGCTGCGCACCGGGCTGGACACCCTGGAGATCTGCGTCGTCGTGATCCGGGTGCTGGCCCGTTCGCTGACCGACCTGGCCAAGCGGCGCGCGCCCGGCGAACGGCTCTTCCCGCCGGACGTCGCGACGGGGCTGGAGGAGCTGCTGGCGCACGTCGGCGGCGCGATGGTGAGCTACGCGGTGCTGGTGACCACCCAGGTGAGCCGCAGCGCCGAGGAGGCGGAGGAGCGGCTGACCGCCGAGCTGGCGGCGGCCTGGGCCTGCCGGGAGAACGTCGCCCAGGTGCTGCTGCGCAAGGTCCAGGAGCACCCGGAGGCCTGGCAGCTGCACGGTTCGATACTGGCCGAGGTGGACCGCATCCTGGACGAGATGGACCTGGAGCACCGCGGCCGGCGGCTGATGGAGGAACTGGACCGGGCCTCGGTGGCGAACCGGGAGCGGTTCTCCCGCTACGCCTGGCTGCGCCGCCTGCTGCGGGGCGAACGGGCCCGCGGCGGCCGGACGTCCGCTGCGGCGGACCGCCCGGCGGCGTAGCGGTGGAACACCCGGCGGTTTGGCGGGCGCCGGGGTCTCAGGGCATCAGCCAGGGTTCCTGCGGCAGCGGGTGGCCGGTCTCCAGGTAGGTCTTGAGGTTGGCGAGCACCGCCGACCAGCCCTGTTCGGCGTCCGCCCGGGCGGCCTCGTCGGCGAGGTCCACGTGGGTGACGGTGAGCCGGGTGAGGTCGTGCCAGCCCTGGAGTTCGAAGGTGACCCGGGAGGGGAAGGCGGCGCGCCCCTCCTGCGGCCCGGCCCAGGTGGTGACCAACAGGTGCGGGCGGTCGACCGCCTCGACGGTGCCGATGACGTCGGCGGTCCCGGAGCCGTCGGTCCGCTGGTGCTCCCAGGGCGCGCCGAGCAGCCAGGTGGAGACGTTGCGGTGGCCCCAGTAGAGGCCGGACTCGTCGGCGTTGGTGAGCGCGTGCCAGACCCGCTCGGGGGTGGCCCGCAGGTAGGTGATGCCGCGGTGGCTGAAGGCGGTCACGGGCTCACCCCTTCGCCGCGTCGAGCAGCGGCTGGATCTCGATCTTCTGCATCCGCAGCATGGCCGCGAAGACGCGGTCCGCCGTGGCCCGGTCCTCGCCCGCGACCAGGTCGAGCAGCACCCGTGGGGTGATCTGCCAGGAGAGGCCGTAGCGGTCCTTGAGCCAGCCGCACGGGCCGGGCTGGCCGCCGTCGGCGGTGAGTTCCGCCCAGAGCCGGTCGACCTCCTGCTGGTCGTCGCACGCCACCTGGAGCGAGATCGCCTCGGTGAAGTGGAACGCCGGGCCGCCGTTGAGGCCCACGTACGCGCGGCCGGCGAGCTCGAACTCGACGGTCATCACCGAGCCCGCCGGGCCGGGGCCGGTCTCGCCGTAGCGGGTGGTCCTGAGGACCCGGGAGTTCGGGAACAGCGTGGTGTAGAAGGCGGCGGCCTCTTCGGCCTGGTCGTCGAACCAGAGGGAGGTGGTGATTTTCTGCATGCGCCCGACGGTAACGGCGGGGTCCGTCGGGGCGGCCGAGCCACGGCCGGGGGTCACCGGATCGGCGCCCCCGGCCGTCGCCGGGTCAGTGCACCCAGCCCGCGAAGCGCCGGACGAAGCGCTGACCGGTGTGGGCGGTCACCACGACGTCGTAGCGGCCCTGCTCGTCCAGCGGCCAGGCCAGGTCGGCCTGCTTGCCGGGCTTGACCCAGACGGTCTGCGCGGTGCCCGCGAAGTCGTTGGGCGCGGCGGTGAAGGCCACGTCGGTCATCCCGTCGTTGACCAGCTGAAGGGTGAGCTTGCGGCTGCCGCGCAGGTCGACGGTGACGATCGGCACGCCGATGTCGTTCTGGCCGTCCTGCCCGTCGCGGACCACGGTGCCGGCGAAGCGCCGGACGAAGCCGTCCGGGCCGTGCACGGTGAAGTCGTAGCGGCCGTCGGTGGTGGCGGCGTCCCAGACGTACCGGGCGGTGGCACCGGGGGCGACGGTGTACGGGGTGCCGGCGAAGGGGAGCAGGATGTTCGGGTAGACGGTGTACGGGAAGGCCACCGAGCCGTCGTTGCTCATCGTGCAGGTGACCTTGCCGGTCTTCCGGTCCACCTCGACGTCGGCCCACGGCTGGTACGGCAGCGGGCGGTGCGGGCGCTCGCCGCGCTCCTGGACGGGCATCGCCTGGGCGCCGACCGCCGGCAGCGCGACGCCGGGCAGCCTGGTGCCCGCGTCGGCCCTGGCCATCAGGGCCTTGGTGTCGGGCAGCACCGGGATCGAGAGCTCGGGGGCGGCGAAGTCGAAGCAGCTGGTGAGGTCGCCGCAGACGGCCCGGCGCCAGGCCGAGATGTTGGGCTCGGCCACCCCGGTGACCAGTTCCATGAAGCGCAGCACCGAGGTGTGGTCGAAGACCTGGGAGTTGACCCAGCCGCCGCGCGACCAGGGCGACACGACCCAGAGCGGCACCCGGTTGCCGAGGCCGATGGCCCGTCCCTGGGTGAACTCCTCGGGGGTGCCGGGCTCGGGGGTGGGCGGGACCATGTGGTCGAAGTAGCCGTCGTTCTCGTCGTACATCACCAGGAAGACGGTGTGCCGCCAGACCTCCGGGTTGGACGTCAGCGACCGCAGGGCCTGGTCGACCCAGTGCGCGCCGTAGGCCGGGCCGGCCTCCGGGTGCTCGGAGAACAGGTACGGCGCGACCAGCCAGGAGACGGTCGGCAGGGTGCCGTCCTTGCAGTGGCGGTCGAAGTCGGCGGGGTCGAACTTCGTCATCGCGTTGACGTAACGCGGGTCGTCGTGCGGGAAGTTGTGGAACTGCTTGAAGTAGGAGAGCGCGTTGTCGTCGTAGTCGCCGGTGCGCTCGTCCTTGCTGGGGTTGTGGTAGACGCGCCAGCTGACGCCGGCCGCCTCCAGGCGCTCGGCGTAGGTGGTCCAGTCGGCGACGGGGTTGTCGGTGACCGGGGTGTTGTCGATCCACGGGCCGGTGGTGCCGTCGCGGCCGGGGCCGGACGTGCCGGTCCACAGGTAGAGCCGGTTGGGGTCGGTCGGGCCGGCCAGCGAGGTGAAGTAGGCGTCGCAGACGGTGAACGCGTCGGCCAGGGCGTACTGGTAGGGGATGTCGTCCCGGGTGAAGTAGCCCATGGTGCGCTCGCCCTTGGCGGCGATCCACTTGTTCATCGCGCCGTTGTTGATGGCCTGGTGGCCGGTGGCCCAGTCGTGCGGCAGGCCGCCGGCGTTCTGCGCGTTGTACTTGGCGGTGTCCATCCGGTACGGCAGCATCACGCCGCCGTCGCTGCGCCGACCGTCGGGCTGGCGGAAGACGTCGGTGCCGTCCGGGAACTGGAGCGCCTGCTTGTCGCCGAAGCCGCGGACGCCGGCCAGGGTGCCGAAGTAGTGGTCGAAGGAACGGTTCTCCTGCATCAGGACGACGACGTGCCTGACGTCCTTGACGGTGCCGGTCAGCGGGGTGCCGGGCTTGGCACCGGCGGCGGGAGCGGGGGCCGGGGCGGCGGCGGCCTGGGCGGCCGTCAGGCCGGACAGGGCGGTGGCGCCGGCGGCCGCGGTGGCGCCGACGAAGGTGCGGCGGGAGAGCTCGGGCATGACGAACTGGCCTCTCGGAGCTGGGAGTCGGGGAGCCTGGGAGCTCAGAGCTGGAAGGTGGCGACCGCGGCGGCGGTGTCGGAGGGCCACTCGTTGGCGGCGGAGCCGGGCTCGGGCTGCGGCCAGCCGACGGCCAGGGTGTGCGCCTCGACCAGCTTCAGCGGGCCCGCGTACTGGACGTAGTCGGTGCGGTCCTGCGGCTCGGGGCGGTCGCCGCGCCGCTTGCGGGTGGGCGACCAGGTCGCACCGGGGGCCTTGACCGGGTCGCGGTTCTCCTCGCGGAAGGTGTCGGTCAGTCCGGCGCCCTGGAGGGCCACGGTGACCGGCCAGGCGAGCGCGCCGACCCCCTGGTGGGCGGCAGCGGTGGCGGCCGTCCAGTCCCGGTGCGAGGGCGAGGAGAGCGCACCGGCCAGCACCACCGGGGTGCGCCGGGCGATGTCCGCGCGGACGGCGGCGGCCAGCGCCTTGGCCTGCCTCAGCCGCAGCGAGCCGTTCTCGGCGGCCTCCACCTCGGCGGCGGTCCGGCCGTCCTGGACGGCGTACGGGCCGTAGCCCGCCTCGTCCAGGTGGGCGGCCCAGAAGCGGACGGTGCGGCCGCCGGGCAGCCGCAGGGTGGCCGCGGCGGCGGGCAGTTCGGCGGTCGGCGGGGTGACGTCGGTGAGCGGGTGGCGGCTGAGGATGCCGACGCTGCCCGGGCTCTGGTAGGCGTACCAGCCGAGGGCGTCGGCCAGGGTCCTGGCCCGCTCCCCCGCGGTCTCCTGGAGGGCGAGCACGTCCAGGCCCTGGGCGAGGACCACGCGCAGCTGCTTCTCCAGCGCGTCGGTGTGGGCCGAGCCCGCGTCGTGCAGGTTCCAGCTGGCGGCCTTGAGGCGCGGCGGGGCGGCCGGGTCCGCCACCGGGACGAGGACGGTGACGGTGTCGGTGGCACCCGCGCTGTCCTTGACGCCGACGACCACCGGCTCGGGGTTCCGGCCGGGGGTGGCGGGGGCGGTGCCGGTGAGCGTGCCGTCGGCGCCGACCGCGGCCCAGGCCGGGCCGCTCACCTTGCG
Source organism: Kitasatospora sp. NPDC056800 (assembly GCF_042789775.1). NCBI lineage: Bacteria > Bacillati > Actinomycetota > Actinomycetes > Kitasatosporales > Streptomycetaceae > Kitasatospora > Kitasatospora sp. NPDC056800. The sequence goes on from NZ_JBHUAL010000001.1 coordinate 46,772, forward strand.
GTAGGTGGCGGAGCCGGCCGGGTTGCCGGCCGGGCGGGACCAGAGGCCGCCGAGCCGGACCGTCACCGCGGCACCCGGGGCGACGGGCGTGGCGGTGAACGCGTCGACGGCGGCGTGCGGGCGGACGACGGCGGGCTTGGGGCGGAAGGTGAACGGCCCGGTGCGGGCCAGGATGCCGTAGCCGTCCTTGGCGAGCAGGTAGGCGGTGTACGGGCCGCCGGTCAGCGCGGAGGTGTCGAGCTGGACGTCGCCCGAGGTGCCCGCGGTGTACTTCCACAGCAGCGAGCCGCCGTTGCCGGGCTGGCGGTCGCCGTCGTAGATGCCGACCCAGTTCTTGGCGTCGGGGGCGTCGGTGCTCCAGTGGAAGGTGAGCCGGTCGCCTTCGGTGGGGTTGGTGGAGGAACTGAACGTCAGGGCGCTGCCTGCGGCCACGGTTGTCCTGTCCGCCGCCCGGGGCCGGACCGCCGGGGGACGGTTCGCCGGGGCCGGGTTCGGCTGGTCACGGAGACTGGGAGGAGGGGAGCGCACGCAGTTGGCTGTACAACTGCGGGCGGCCCTCATTCACCCGAAGGCCGGCGACCGGCGCGTGAACGACGCATGACGGAGCGTCGGGCGGTACGGGAACTTCGCTGGGCGGGGCCGTCGGCCCGCGGCGCGGGTGTGGTCGCGGGTGCTTCGGCGGGCAGGTTCGCGGATGCTTCCTCCGGTGTTTCCGCCGACATGCCGCGAGGGCCGCGGCGGGAGGATCCGCCGCGGCCCTCGTCGGACCGTACTGTCGAACCGGGTGCCGCCCGGTCAGGCCAGGGCGAGGAAGAGCTTCTCCAGCTCGGCCTCGCTCATCGGCGCGGCGTCCTGGTCGGCGGCGGCCATGCACTGGCGCATGCCGCTCGCGACGATCTTGAACCCCGCCCGGTCGAGCGCGCGCGAGACGGCGGCGAGCTGGGTGACCACGTCCTTGCAGTCCCGGCCCGCCTCGATCATCGCGATCACTCCGGCCAACTGGCCCTGCGCGCGGCGCAGCCGGTTCAGGACCGCGCCGACCGCTTCCTCGTCCACCTGCATGTCGGGGCCGCCTTTCACATCGACTGTCGATGGACAAGTGTACCCGGCGGGGTATTCATTCCCGGCTGGCGAAAGCCGTGCCCGGCGGCCCCGGGTACGGCTCGGCTCAGCGGCGGGCCAGGCGGCGCTCCCCGCCCGCGCCGGTCGCGTACGGCAGCTCGTAGTGCGCGAACACGGCGGGCTCGTCCTCGGCGGGCAGCACGTCGTCGGTGCCGATCGCCGGGGCCTGCTTGACCTGGTTGCGCGGGTAGGCCACCCGGAGGTAGTCCGGCCCGGCCACCGCCCCGTCCAGCGGGACGAAGACCAGGCGGCGCCGGCCCGCGAAACCGACCGTGACCGTGCCGAAGAACGGCTCGTCGCTGGCCGTCTCGACGTAGACCGACTCCAGCGACCCGATGCGGTGGCCCTTCTCGTCGACCACGGCGTGGCCGCGCCACTCGCGGATGTCCGCCATCGCGATGCCCACGGGCCTGACCTCCCGTCCCCGGCTGTTCCCCCGCCCGGACCTCCATCCTCCGCCGGGAGCGGCAGGGGCGCGCGGCGAGCCCGGGAACCCTCCCCGCCCGACGAAAAGGGACATACGGGGGTGACCCGACCAACCGGCACCCGGGCCGTGACCTGGGCTTTAGGCTGTCCGCCAACAGGGCCGCGAGTGGATCGTCCGTGGCGCCCGGGGCAGAGGAGACGGCAACCGTGGGATACGAGAACATGTGGGAGTCCGGCGGGGCCGGGATCCCGGCCGACCTGCGGCCCGACGTGCCGCACCCGGCCCGGATGTACGACTACTACCTCGGCGGGAAGGACAACTTCCCCTCCGACCGCGCCGCCGCCGAGAAGGCGCTCGCCGCCAACCCGGAGTTCCGCTCCACCGCCCGCGCCAACCGCGGCTTCCTCACCCGCGCGGTGCGGTGCGTCGCCGAACTCGGCATCGACCAGTTCCTCGACATCGGCACCGGCATCCCCACCGCCGGCAACACCCACGAGATCGCCCAGGCGGCCCGACCGGGCGCGCGGACCGTCTACGTGGACAACGACCCGATCGTGCTCAGCCACGCCCGCGCCCTGATGGCCGGCTCGGGCCCCGGCCACACCACCGTCATCCGGGCCGACCTGCGCGAGCCCGCCGCGCTGCTGGACGCCGTCCTGGCGGCGGACCTGCTCGACTTCTCCCGCCCGGTCGGACTCGTCCTCGCCGCCGTCCTCCACTTCCTACGGGACGAGGACCAGCCCCACCAGGCCCTCGCCACCCTACTGGACGCCCTGCCCTCCGGCAGCCACCTGGTCCTCTCGCACGGCACCGCCGACTTCATCCCGGCCGAGATCCGCGACCGGGTCACCGGTGTCTACGACAAGGCCACCGCACCCCTCGTCGGCCGCTCCCGCGAGGAGGTCCGGGCCTTCTTCGACGGCCTCGACCTCCTCGACCCCGGCGTGACCACCGTCCCCCTCTGGCGCCCCGACACCACCCCCGCCCCCGGCGCCGACCGCGTCAGCATGTACGGCGCCGTGGCCCGCAAGCCCTGAGCCCCAGGGCCGGACCGGCCACCGCCGGCCGGGCGGGCCTCAGTTCGGGCGGCCGGGCGGGACCAGGCCGGTCTGGTAGGCGATGGCCACGAGCTGGGCGCGGTCGCGGGCGTCGAGCTTGGACATCGCCCGGTGGACGTGGGTACGGACGGTGAAGGGGCTGACGAACATCCGCTCGGCGATCTCCTCGTTGGTGAGGCCGGTGGCGGCCATCGACATCACCTCGCGCTCGCGGGCGGTGAGGACGGACAGCCGCTCGCTCGTGGAGGCGGCGGAGGCCGGCTCGGGCTGGGCCAGGAACTGGTCGATCACGGCCCGGGTGGCGGCGGGCGAGAGCAGTGCCTCGCCCTCCCAGACGAGCTCCCGGCCGTTGCGATCACAGTGGTCCCGCAGCGTCTCGATGTCCCGGAAGACGAGG
>NZ_JBHUAL010000001.1:49785-124687 GCF_042789775.1 Kitasatospora sp. NPDC056800
CGCGCGCAGCGCCTGGGCCACGTACTCGTCGATCTCGAAGGTGGTGAGCATGAGCACCCGGGTGCCGGACAGCGCTCGCCCGCCGCGACGGTGCGGACGGCGGCGAGCAGCTCCTTCGGGTCGGCGCCCTTGCCGAGGAACCCGCCGGCGCCCGCGCGCAGCGCCTGGGCCACGTACTCGTCGATCTCGAAGGTGGTGAGGATGAGCACCCGGGTGCCGGACAGCGCCTCGTCACCGCAGATCTCGGCGGTGGCGCCGAGGCCGTCGGTGCCGGGCATCCGGATGTCCATCAGTACGACGTCGGGCCTGGTGGCCCGGGCGAGTTCGACGGCCTCCCGGCCGTCGGCGGCCTCGCCGACCACCTCCATGTCCTCCTCCGCGTCGATCAGCAGCCGGAAGGCGCCGCGCAGCAGGGCCTGGTCGTCGGCGAGCAGTACCCGGATGGTCATGCGTGGTCCCTCTCCTCTCGGACCGCGCCGTCCGCTCGGGCGGCGCCGTCCTGTCCTTCGTCTGGTGTCGGGCGATCGGCTGGTGCCGGGCGATCGGTGCGGGCGGCGCGCGCGGCCCTGGCGGCCCGGGCGACGTCGGCGGCGGTGAGGGCGCCCACGGACTCGGGGCCGTCGTCGCGGGCGCCGGTGCGCAGCGGCAGTTCGGCGGTGACCAGGAAGCCCCCGTCGGGCCGCCGGTCGGCACTGAGCCGGCCGCCCACCGCCCCGGCCCGCTCGCGCATGCCGATCAGGCCGAAGCCGCCCTCGCTCGGCGGGTGCTGGGGCAGCGGCACCGCGCGGCGGCGGCCGGTCGCGGTCGGGCGGCCGTTGGCGACGCTGACCGCGACCCGGCTGCCGCTGTAGGCGAGGGTGATCTCGGCGTCGGCGCCGTGGGCGTGCTTGGCCACGTTGGTGAGCGACTCCTGGACGATCCGGAAGGCGGTGAGGTCCACGCCGGGCGACAGCGGCCGGGCCTCGCCCTCGACGGAGAGCCGGATCGGCAGACCGGCCCGCTCGAAGGTGTTGATCAGTTCGGGCAGCCGGTCGAGGCCGGGGGCGGGTTCGAGCGGGGCGCGGTCCTCGGCGCGGCGCAGCAGGCCGACGGTGGCGCGCAGTTCCTGGAGGGCCGAGCCGGTGGCGTCGGTGATGTGGCTGAGCACCTCCCGGGCCTGGACGGGGTGGTTGTCCATGAGGTGGACGGCGATGGCCGCCTGGGCGTTGGCGAGGGCTATGTGGTGGGCGACGACGTCGTGGAGGTCGCGGGCGATCCTGATCCGCTCGTCGGCGACCCGCCGACGGGCCTCCTCCTCGCGGGTGCGCTCGGCGCGTTCGGCGCGCTCCTCGATGGCCGCGAGGTGGGCGCGGCGGTTGCGGATGGAGTCGCCGAGGGCGCCGGGCAGCAGGGCCCAGGCGAGCACGCCGAGCCGTTCGCTGATCGGCCCGCCGGGGCCGAGCAGCAGGGTGATCCCGGTGAGCAGGACGGCGGTGACGACCGAGGCGCGCAGCGCGGTGGCACGGTCGGTGCGGATGGCGAGGAAGTAGAGGGCGAGCAGCAGCGGCGTGGCCACGGTCGGGGTGAGCCGGGGGCTGACCATGGCGAGCGCCATAGTGCAGAGCAGCGTGACGGCGACCACCGCGCGCGGGTGGCGGCGGTGGGCGAGCACGGTGACGGCGGAGAACAGCGCGATGGCGAAGGTGGGCGCGGCGAACGGGGTGAAGTGGCCGCCGTTCTGGTCGATGGTGGCACCGAGGCCGGTGACCGTGATCACGCCCGCGCCGCCTGCCGCGTCGAGCAACCGGGGATGGTCGCGGCGTAGGCGCTGCCAGATGTCGCTCATGCTCGTGCTCTCCGGTCGGGGGACGCTGGCCGCGCCCGCGCCCGGGCATCGCCAGTTCGTGCCGCGCCGCTCCCGGTGGGAGCGGCGGGCGGGGTCGGGGGCTCCGGACGTACGGCGGTCCCCGACAGCAACGGTAACGGTTGGGGTTCGAACCGCTGTCCGAGCCGTACGGGATCGGGCCGCGCGGGGTCGGGCCGAGGCGCGGTGCCCGGCCCGGGCCCGCGCGATGGCGGGACCGGGCGGGCGGCAGCGCCCTAGACGGTGACGGACTCCCGGGCCGGGGCCGGCTCCGGGGCGGCGGTCACGAGCTTGCTGCCCTCGACGTCCACGTCCGGTATCAGGCGGTCGAGCCAGCGCGGCAGCCACCAGGCGCGGCGGCCGAGCAGGGCGAGGACAGCCGGGACGATGGTCATCCGGACGATGAAGGCGTCGAAGGCGACGGCCGCGGCGAGGCCCAGGCCCATCATCTTGATCATCGGCTCGCTCATCCCGATGAAGCCCGCGAAGACGGCGATCATGATGAACGCGGCGGCGGTGACCACCCGGGCGTTGTGCCGGAATCCGGTGACGATCGCCTCACCGGGCTCCTCGCCGTGGACGAAGCCCTCGCGGATGCGGGTGACCAGGAACACCTCGTAGTCCATGGCGAGGCCGAAGACCACACCGATCATGAAGATCGGCATCATGCTCATCACCGGGCCGGTCTGCTCCACGCCGATCAGGTTGGCCAGCCAGCCCCACTGGAAGACCGCGACCACGGCGCCGAGCGCGGCGACCACCGACAGCAGGAAGCCGAGCGCCGCCTTCAGCGGGACGAGGAGCGAGCGGAAGACGATCATCAGCAGGATGACGGCGAGGCCGACGACCACGGCGAGGTAGGGCACCAGCGCGTCGGACATCTTCTGCGACACGTCGATGTTCATCGCCGTGGTGCCGCTGACCAGGACCGTCGCCCCGGTGGCCGTCTTCAGGCCGGCCGCGTCGTGGCGGATGGCGTGCACGATGTCCTTGGTCTCGGCCTCGCTCGGGCCGGTCGCCGGGACGGCGTTGAGCAGGGCCGTGTCGCCCGCCTGGTTGAACATCGGCGGCGTCACCGCGATGACCCCGGGCAGACCCGAGACCTTCTTGGTGACCTCGTCGGCGGCGGCCTTCGGGTCGGCGACGCCCTTGGCGTCCACCATGACCGTCAGCGGGCCGTTGAAGCCGGGGCCGAAGCCCTCGGAGAGCAGGTCGTACGCGCGGCGCTGGGTGGTGGAGGTGGGCTTGGACTCGTCCCCCGGCAGGCCGAGCCGCAGGTCGAGCGCCGGGGCGGCGAGCACCCCGAGGCCGATCACGCCGCCGAGCAGCACCGCGAGCGGGCGGCGCAGGATGAAGCGGGCCCAGCGGGCACCGCCGTTCTCCTTCGCGCCCGGGGCCGCCGCACCGCGGGCCTTGCGGGCCTTGCGCGGCAGCACCTTGCGGCCGAGGAAGCCGAGCAGCGCGGGCACCAGGGTGAGCGCGACCAGCACGGCTATGACGACCGTCCCGGCGGCGGCCATGCCCATCTTGGCCAGGATCGGGATGCCGACCACGGAGAGGCCGGCGAGCGCGATCACCACGGTGAGGCCTGCGAAGACCACCGCGGACCCGGCCGTGCCGACCGCCCGGCCCGCCGCCTCCTGGGGCGTCCGGCCCTCGGCGAGCTCGGCGCGGTAGCGGGAGACGATGAACACCGCGTAGTCGATGCCGACCGCGAGGCCGAGCATCATCGCGAGCGTACCGGTGGTGGTGGAGAGCCCGAGCGTGCTGCCGAGCGCGGTGATCAACGCCATGCCGAGGCCGACGCCGATGACGGCGGTGAGCAGCGGCAGGCCGGCCGCGAGCAGCGAGCCGAAGGTGATCACCAGGACGACGGCGGACAGCGCCATGCCGATCGCCTCGCTGCTGCCGCCCGCGTCGGGCTTGGCCATCAGCGCGGTGCCGCCGATCTCGACCTTGAGGCCGGCGTCCCGGCCGTGCTGGGCGGCCTGCTCGAGGGTGTCGGTGGCGGTCTTGGAGACCTCGCCGGCCTTGGCGGAGTAGCTCACCGTGGCGTAGGCGGTGGTGCCGTCCGCGGAGACGGCGCCCTTCATCTTGAACGGGTCCACCGCGCTGGTGACCTGCTCGGAGCCGGCGAGCTCGCCGACCGTGCGCTCGACGGCCTGCTGGTTCGGCGCGGCGGTGATCTTCTGGCCGGAGGGGGCGACGAACACCAGGCGCGCCGAGGCCCCGTCGGCGTGGCCGCCGGGGAAGCGCTCGTTCATCAGGTCGAAGGCCTTCTGCGCCTCCGTGCCGGGCATCGCGAAGCCGTCGTCGGGTGCGGCGGGCGCCTTGGCCGCGAGGACTCCGACGGCCGCCAGCACGGCGACCCAGAGGAAGGTCACCAGCCGGCGCCGGACGAAGGTCCATCGGCCCAGACGGTAGAGGAACGTGGCCACGGGAGAGCGGACTCCTTCGGATGCGGTTCTCGGGATCGGGAGGTGCCGCGGCCGGCCGGACGTCCTGGTGGACGCGGTCCGCCGCAGCATGACCAATCCTTGATCGCCGACCCCTACTCCGTCGTCGTCCCTGCGCAGGCCGTTTGCGTACTGCGGACGCAGTAGTGCCCTCCCCCGTACGGAGGAGCGCGCGTCCTACCCCGGAAGCAGCCCCTGGACCTGCGGCGGAAGCAGATCCGGTCACCCGTGCGGTCCGCGGCAGCGGGCCGCGGACCGGTGGGCGAAGTAGCGTGATGTGCCTGACCCGTCCGCTGACGTGCGGTTCGGGAGGATCCGACCCGATTGGTGCTGCTTTCGCAGCCCGCCGCCGGAGGTGCCCCATGGGCGTTCCAGCCGCCCGCATCGTGTTCGACGAGAGCGACCGTGCGGCCGTCGCCGAAGCGGTGACCGAGATGCTCACCACCGGCGCGCTGACCCTCGGTCCGTGGACCGAGCGCTTCGAGCAGGCCTTCGCCACCGAGCACGGCGCCTCGCACGCCGTCGCGGTGAGCAGCGGCACGGCGGCGCTGGAGGTGATCCTGCGCGGCATCGACGTCCGGGGCCGCGACGTGGTCGTCCCCGCCGTCACCTTCTACGCGACCGCCGGCGCGGTGGTGCACGCGGGCGGGCGTCCGGTCTTCGCCGACGTCGACCCGGCCACCCTCGCGCTCTCCCCCGAGACCCTGGAGGCGGCGCTCACTCCGGACACCGCCGCCGTCGTCCTGGTGCACATCGGCGGGCTGGTCGGCCCGCAGGTCACCGCGGTGCGGGCGCTGTGCGACCGGCGCGGTATCCCGCTGGTCGAGGACGCCGCGCACGCCCACGGCAGCAGCTTCGACGGGCGCGCCGCCGGGACCTTCGGCCTGGCCGGGGCCTTCTCCTTCTACCCGACCAAGGTCACCACCAGCGGCGAGGGCGGGATGATCCTCACCGAGTCGCCGGAGCTGCGCGACGAGGCCCGGGTCTACCGCGACCAGGGCAAGGGCTCCTTCACCACCAACCACCACGTGAAGCTCGGCTACTCCTGGCGGATGAGCGAGCCGCATGCCGCGATCGGGGCGGTGCACCTGCGCCGGCTGAAGGAGTTCATCGAGACCCGCCGGGCCGTCGCCCGCCGCTACGACGCGGCGCTGGCCGGGCTGGACGGCCTCGACCCGGTGCTCGAACCGCCCGGCTGCCGGGGCAACTACTACAAGTACGTGGCGCTGCTGCCGTCCGGGGTGGACCGCGCGGAGTTCAAACGGGCGGTGGCCGAGGAGCACGGGGTGCGGCTGTCCGGCGAGGTCTACGACCTGCCGCTGCACCTCCAGCCGGTGCTCGCCCCCTACCGGCGCGGGCCGCTGCCGGTGGCCGAGGACGTCTGCGCCCGGCAGGTCTGCCTGCCGGTGCACTCCGACATGACCGAGGACGAGACGGAGCAGGTGGTCGACGCCGTCTCCGCGGTGTACCGGCGCCTGGCCGGGTAGCCGGAGCGAAGGGAGCAGGATCGTGCGGATAGCCGTCACCGGAGGCTGCGGGTTCATCGGTTCACACGTCGTGGACCACCTGATCGCGGCCGGCCACGACGTCCTCGCGGTGGACACCACCGACAAGTACCTCAACCCGGACGCCGAGCACGCGCGGCTCGACATCCTCGACCTCGGGGCTCTCACTGCGGCGCTGGCCGGCAGCGAGGTGGTCTACCACCTGGCCGCCATGGCCGACGTCGAGCAGGTCTCCGCCGACCCCGTCCGCGCGGTGCGGACCAACATCGACGGCACCGAGGCCGTCCTGGAGGCCGCCCGGCGCAGCGGCCTGAGCCGGACCGTGCTGGCGAGCACCGTCTGGGTCTACGGGGCCGCCCTCACCGACGGGCAGATCGACGGCGGCGAACAGGAGCTGGACGAGCACGTGCCGATCGAGCTGGAGCACAGCGGCCATCTGTACGTCGCGACCAAGCTCGCCGCCGAGATGCTGGTGCACAGCTACCGCGAGCTCTACGGGCAGCACTTCACCATCCTGCGCTACGGCATCCCGTACGGCCCCCGGATGCGGGACGAGCTGGTCGTCGCCCGGTTCGTCCAGGCCGCGCTGACCGGCCAGCCGATCACCATCGCCGGGGACGGCCGGCAGAGCCGCAACTTCGTCTACGTCGAGGACCTCGCCGACGCCCACGTCCGGGCCCTCTCCCCCGCCGCCGAGGACCAGACCTTCGCGTTGGAGGGCTCGGCGGCCGTCTCGGTGCGGGACATCGCCGACACCGTGGACGCCCTGCTGGGGCCCGTCAGCATCGAGCACATCGACGGGCGGAAGGCCGACTACGCGGGGCGGCGGATCTCCTCGGCACAGGCGAAGCGGCTGCTGGGCTGGTCGCCGAGCACCAACTTCACCGCCGGCGTGCAGCAGTACGCGGACTGGTACCGGGCCGCCGTCGGCTCGGCCGCCGGCGCCTGACGGGGGCCGCCCGATGCCGCACGCCCTGCTGGTCTCCGGCTCGCTCGGGCAGGGCCACGACGTGATGGCGCAGGCCTGCGCGGACACCCTGCGGGAACGCGGCTGGACCACCGGCACGGTCGACGCCATGGCCCTGCTCGGGCAGCGCTCCGGCGCGGCCGGGGAAGCGGTGTTCCGCCGGCTGCTCGATCTGCCCGGGGTGTACGACGCCTTCCACTTCTCGGCGCTGCGGCCGGGCGCCCGGCTCGCCCTGCTCGCCGACGCGGCGGCCCGCGCCCGGCTGGTCCCGGCGCTGCGGGAGCTGATCGCGGCGCAGCGGCCGCAGCTGGTGGTCTCGGTGTTCGCCACCGCGACCTCGGCGGTCAACCGGCTGCTGCGGCAGGCACCGGAGCGGGAGTTCCGGCACTTCGTGTTCTGCACCGACGTGACGCCGCACCGGCTCTGGGTGCAGGAGGGGACGGACCTGTTCCTGGTCACCTCGGAGGTCGCGGCGTGCGCGGTGCGGCGGTACCGGCCGGACGCCGACGTCGCCGTCGTGCCGGCGCCGCTGCGGCAGCCGTTCTACCGGCCGCCCGAACGGGCCGCGGCGCGCGCCGAGTTGGGCGTACCGGCGGGCGCCGCCTGCGTGCTGCTGATGTCGGGCTCCTGGGGGCTCGGCCCGCTCGCCCGCACTGCCGCCTCGCTGGCCGCCGCCGGGCCGCACGTGCTTGCGGTGGCCGGGCGCAACCGGGAGCTGGAGCGCCGGCTGCGGACCGCCGCGCGCCGGGAGCCCCGGCTGCACCCCTTCGGCTACACCGACCGCGTCCCCGCGCTGATGGCCGCCGCCGACCTGGTGGTCACCAGCTCGGGCGACACCTGCAGCGAGGCACGGGCGCTGGGCCGGCGGCTGCTGCTCCTCGACGTGGTGCAGGGGCACGGGCGCGACAACCTCCAGCACGAGCTGGAGCTCGGCCACGCCGACGTCGCCACCGCCCGCCCGGCCGAGGTGGTCCGCAACGCCCTGGCCGCCCTCGGCCGCCCCGAGCCCGCACCGTCCCCCGGCGCCACACCGGAGGCCTGGCAGGCGGGGTTCGGGGCGGCGCTGCGACGGATGGGGCTGGGCTAGCCGCGCGGGGGACGTGGTGCGGCACGCGGGTGGTGGCCGGTGCGTCCGTCACCCCGGACGGTTCCCCGCGCCCGACGGCACCCGGTGGTCGCGGAGGGGGCCGAGGGTGAGGCGGTGGGTGCGGCAGTGGGCGGCGATCAGTGGGAGGGCGGCGAGGGTGGCGCGCCAGGAGCCGGGGGCGGAGGTGCAGTCGGAGTCGTGCAGCAGGAGGGTGGCGCCGCCGGTGAGGCCGGGGCGGGCGGTCGCGTAGACGGACTCGCCGGTGGCCTCCGCCGTCCAGTCGCGGCCCCAGGCCGTCCACAGCACACTGCGTAGGCCGAGCCGGCGGGCGGCCAGGGCCGGGCCGGCGGTCAGGACGCCGTACGGCGGGCGGTACCAGCGCGGGCGGGCGCCGCAGAGTTCGGTCACGGCCTCGCTGGCGCGGCGCAGTTCGCGCAGGTCGCGGGCGGGGGCCGGGTACCACTGCGGCCGGTGGTGCCAGCCGTGGACGGCCACCTCGTGGCCGCGCAGCACCAGCTCGCGGCCGAGCCCGGGGGCGCGCTCCAGCATCGCGCCGAGCAGGAAGAAGGTGGCGCGGGCGCCGAGTTCGTCCAGCGCGTCGAGGACGTACGGGGTGCTGGCCGGATCGGGGCCGTCGTCGAAGGTCAGGGCGACGTGGCCGGGCGCGGTGCCGTGGCCGGCGGTGCTGCGGGCCAGGGTACGGCGCAGTGGCGGCAGGCGGACGGCGGCCGGGGCGAGGTGCAGGAACTCCGCGCCGACGGCGAGGGCAGTGGCGGCGACGGCGGCGGTGCCCGTCCGGTGCACGGCGGCGCTCACTCGAAGCGGGCGGCCATCCGGCGGAACACGCCCGGTGCCACCCCGTGGAGGCGGGACGGGAAGCCGAGCCAGTGCGGGACGTAGAGGCGGTCGCGTTCGGTGGTGATGGTCGCCACCACCGCGTCCGCGACCCGGTCCGCCGGGACCAGCCTCGGCCAGTCGCGCTCGTACGGGGTGCCGCGCCGCTCGAAGAACGGGGTGTCCACCGCGCCGGGGAGCACCAGGCGCACCCCGACGCCCGTGCCGCGCAGCTCGTACCAGAGGCTCTCGGCGAACATCGTCAGCGCGCCCTTGGTGGCCGCGTAGCCGGACTCCTCCCGCGAGCCGACCTGGCCGACGATCGAGCCGAGCAGCACGATCCGGCCGCGGCGGCGCTCCAGCATGCCGGGCAGCAGCAGGCGGACCAGGCGCAGCGGGGCGGCGAGGTTGACCTCGATCATCCGGTCCAGGGTGTCGGAGGGCGTCTGCGCGTACGGGCCGCGCCAGCCCAGGCCGGCGCTCGCGACCAGGGCGTCCACCCGGCCGGTGTCGGCCAGGGCGGCCTCGGCGAGGCGGGCCGGGCCGTCCGGCTTGCTCAGGTCCTCGGGCAGGGCGCGGCCGCCGGTGCGGTCGGCGAGTTCGTCGAGGCGGGCGCGGTCGGTGCCGGAGAGCAGGGTGAGCCAGCCGGCGTCGGCCAGGCGGGTGGCGGTGGCGCGGCCGATCCCGGAGGAGGCGCCGGTGATCAGCGCGACGGGGCGGTCGGCCGGGTCCGGCGGGGGCTTCAGGGCCTTCCGGTCGGCGGGAGCCGCGAGGTCGGTGACCTCCTTCGGGTCCGACCGCCGGGGTCGGGAGTGGGGCTCCTCCGCCATCGGGCACCTGCCGCTCTGTGACCGCCTAGCCGTCCGTTTTGTCCGGCAAGTCACCTTCGCACGGCGGAGCCGTCCGGGCTACCGGGGCGGTACGGCGGGCTCCGCCTCGGCGTCCCGGTGCGGGGCGGTCGGCTCCGCGGGCCCGCCCTCCGGCTCGCCGAAGCGGGAGAGCACGAACGTGCCGCCCACCGCCACCGCGAAGCCCGTCAGCGCGCACCACTCGAACCCGGGGCGCGCGGCGTCCCCGAGCACCGTCACGCCGACCAGCGCCGGGCCGAAGGTCTCGGTCACCGTCCCGGCGGCGGTCGCGGCCGTCACCGTGCCGCGTTGCAGGGCCAGGGCGTAGGCGAGGTAGCCGCCGAGGCCGCCGACGGCGAGGGCGTAGGCGGCCGGGTCGGTGAGCACGGCGACCGGGCCGGAGGCGTCCAGCACCCGCACGGCCAGGCTGGTCACGCCGAAGCCGGCCCCGGCCAGCAGCCCCAGGCCGGCCGCGGCCGCGTTGCCCTCCCGCCGCACCAGGACCAGGGTGGCGAGCAGCAGGACGGCGGTGGTGGCGAGCAGCGCCCAGTGGAAGGCGGGCGCGGCGTGGTCACGGCCCTCCCGGCCGGAGCCGAGCGCCAGCAGGGTCAGGCCGACGACCACGGCGAGGATGCCCGCGAGGTCGCCGCGGCGCAGCCGCGCGCCCAGCAGCCAGACGGCGGCCAGGGCGGTGACGGCCAGGCTGGCGTTGGTGACGGCCTGGACGAGGAAGAGCGGGAGGGTGCGCAGGGCGACGATGCTCAGCGCGAAGCCGACGATGTCCAGCAGGGTGCCGAGGAGGAACTGCCAGGACCGCGCCAGCGCGGCCAGCAGGCCCGCCCGGACCCGGTCGGCGCGCGGGGCCGACCGCGCCCCGCGCGCCTGGAAGACCGCCCCGAAGCCGAAGCAGACGGTCGCGACCAAGGCGGTGGTGAGTCCCAGCAGCATGCCTCTCCCAGCCTCCCGGGGCAGCGTCGATCCACCACCAGTCTGGGCCCGGGGGGACGGGGCCGCACGGGTGGAGCGGGTGGGACGGGAGCGGGTGGGACGGGAACGGGAGCGGCGCCGGACGGGATCGGCTGGGCCCGCCGGGTGGACCCGGGCGGCGCGCGGTTTGCCGACGGACGGTGTCGCGTCATCCCTGATCCATGATTCAGCACGCCATGCCGCTCGCCGCATCCGGCCTGAAGATCGACTGGGCCAGGATGCCGACCTACAACACGATCATGTCGGTGGCCGCCGGCGCCGGACTCCTGCTGGTGGTCGCCCTGGGGCGCCGACTCCTCGTCCAGGGGCGCAGCACCACGCTCGAGGGCTGGGCGCTGGCGTTCGGGGCCCTCGGGTTCACGCTCGTCACCACCGGCCTGCACATGACCCTGACCTGGCCGCTGGCCGGGCAGGGGTTCCCGTTCGACAACGTCATCTTCGGCGAACCCGCCCTGGCGTTCGGCGTCTTCCTGCTGACCGCCTCCTTCTACCTCTGGAAGCGCGGCAGCGAGCTCCTCGCCGCGGACGGCGTCGACCGGACGGTCCGGGTGGCCGCGCCGATCTCGGTGTTCGTCTTCGGCATGGGGCTGGCCTGCTTCGGCATCGCCGCCGCGGGCTGGAAGTACACGCTCTTCGCCGCCCCGCCGGAGGAGCCGATCTCCGGGGAGTTCTCGGACTGGCCGTGGCTGGAGGCGAGCTTCATGTCCGGGCTGTACGTGCTGGTCGGCATCGGGGCGCTGCTCTTCCCCTTCGCGCTGCGGGACCCCCGACGGTGGATGAGCCCGGTGATCGGCGTCGTGTGGGGGCTGGCCGGCCTCGCCTTCCTGGCGTTCGGCGGGCTGAACTACTTCACCCACATCGGGCTCATCGTCAACACCATGTGACCGGCCGCGGGTGTGGCCGGGGCGCCCCCGTCACGGCCGGACGGCCACCCCCGCGTACAGCGAGACCTCCTCGGCGGCGACGGGCGCCTCGTCGGGGGACGGCCGCCACTGCGCGATGGGGACGAGCCCCGGCTCCAGGAGGGTCCAGCCGTCGAAGAAGCGGGCGATCCGCAGCCGGGTGCGGGCCTGAGCCGCGGTGCCGGCCGCCTCGTAGATCCGGGTCAGTGTGGCGATGTCCTCGGGTGCGAACTCGGGGCTGACGTGGGTGATCACCAGGGCGCTGCCCGGGACGAGGGCGGACTTGAGGTGCTCGACCAGCTCGTACGCGCCGTGGGTGTCGGGGACGAAGTGGAGCAGGGCGTTGAGGGAGAGCGCGACCGGGCGGGACAGGTCGAGGGTCTCCCGCAGTCCGGGGGCGGCGAGCAGCCGGGCCGGGTCGGTGGCGTCGGCCTCGACGTAGGCGGTGCGGCCCTCGGGGGTGCCGGTGAGCAGGGCCTGGGCGTGCGAGAGCACGATCGGGTCGTTGTCGGCGTAGACCACCAGGGCGTCCGGCCGGACGCCCTGGGCGACCTCGTGCAGGTTGGGCGAGGTGGGGATGCCGGTGCCGATGTCGAGGAACTGGTCGAAGCCGAGCTCGGCGAGGGCACGGGTCGAGCGCTGCATGAAGGAGCGGTTGACGCGGGCGGCGGCGCGCAGCCAGGGCGCGACGGCGAGGGCGTGTCCGGCGGCCTCGCGGTCGGCGGCGAAGTTGGTGAACCCGCCGAGGAAGTAGTCGTACATCCGCGCCGAGTGCGGAACGTTGAGCCGCAGGTCCACCCCGTCGTAGAGACCCATCCGTGTTCTCCCCCCGGTGCCGTGCCCGATCGATCCTCCCCGCCCACGATAGGCGCGGCCCCTCGTGTTCCGAACAGCTTCCGGGCATTCCAACCAACCGCTGGTTCCCATGAGATGACAATCTGTATTCGGATTGCAGCCTGGAGTGACAGGCCTGATGGAATGAGGATGGGCGCAGACAGCCCGACCCTCGGGTGGCCCGGTGCGCAGCCGGCGGCCACGGAAAGCAGGCCCGATGACGATCGACAGGGGCGCCCCGACGCGCAGGCACCGGGGCGGAACGGCCGTGGCGTACCTCCACGGGCCGGCGGCGGAGCCGACGGCCGACACCGACCCCGGACTCCGCTCCGACCCCGAACTTCGCCTGGGCCTCCCCTACGCGGCCTTCTGCGAGACCCACGAACCCGCCTGGCGCGCCCTGGCCCTGACCCGGATAGGCAGCCAGTCCGACGCGGAGCTGGTGGTCTCGGCTGTGAAGGCCGACCTGGCCCGCTGCTGGTCGCAGGTGCTCCGGCTCGAGGAACCGGCCGCGTACGCCTGGCGGTTGGCCAATCGGCACGTCGCGGACTGGGTGGCCTCCGAGGAGCCGGTCGAGGTGGAGGCGGTCACCTTCGCGGCGGTGATCGGCGCCTTCAAGCAGGTGGCGAAGGGGCTGCTGCACAGCGAGGCGGACGAGGTGCGGCTGTACGCGGCGATCCTCGAACTGCCGGACCGGCAGCGGGACGTGGTGATCCTGCGGTACCTGCTCGGCCTGCATGTCAAGGTGATCGCGGCGTATCTGGGACGGCCGGTGGCGACGGTGCACTCCAACCTCCGGCACGCCCGGGAGAGGCTGGCCCGCCGGCTCGGGGTGGGCGAACTCCCTGACGGCGGCGGCGAGCTGTGACGGCGGCACCGGAGGACCGGGCCCCGGACGGACCGGACCGGGCCGACGGCGGGCGCACGGTGTTCCGCGTCCCGCGGCCCGAACGCGCCCATGCGGAGCGGATCGCCGCCGTGCGCCGGGCGCGCCTCACCGCCGCGCCCGCGCACCTGCCCTCGGAGCACGAGCAGGCGGCGTTCGAACTCGGCCTGGTGGTGGCCCTGGTGCTGGGCGCGCCGGACGCCTCGCGCGGACTCGACCTGCTGGTGAACGCGCGCCGGATCCAGCCGGAGGGGGCCGAGGTGTTCGGCGCGCTGCTGTACGCGACCGGCAAGGAGGAGGGCGCCGAGTTCTGGTGGCGCTTCGCGGCCGGCTCGGGCAGCGGGACGGCCGCGTACTGCCTGCACCTGCACCACCTGATGCTCGGCGAGACCGACGACGCCGACTACTGGCGGGCCTGGTCGGACCAGCTGGCCACGGCCGAACGGCCGCCCGGCCCACGGGCGTTGCGGATGAACCGGCCGCTGCTGCCGGACGACGTGCGGCGCGACATCCTCTCCCGGGTGCACCACGGGCTGGCCCCGCAGCTGCCGCCCGCCCTGGTCGCGGTGATCGACCGGCTGCCGGTGCAGGACGGCGGCGAGGAGGAGGTGCCGAGCCCCTGGGGGCTCACCTCGGGGGCGACCTCCGCCTGTTCCTGGGAGGACCTTCCGTGGGACCCGGTGGATGATCACGACGACCCGTGGGGGTGAGCGCCGTACGGGCCGCCGTGATCATCCCTTCAGGTGAGCACGGACAGCCGGGCGACGACGGCCGGGTCGCGCCCGCTGCCCGCCTCGGTCCGCTCCCCCGCCGGGAGGTCCTGCCGCACGACGTAGTGGTGCGGCGCCATCGCGGTGTCGCGTCCGGGTAGGGCGGCGACCACCGCACGGTGGGCCTCGACCGGGCCGAACGAGGGGTCAACGGTCGCCAGTTCCACCACCAACTTCCCCTCCTCCTCGGAGAGTCGGTGCTCCCCGAGGGCGGTCCGCAGCAGTTCGCGGACGGCCGCGAGGTCGATCCAGGCGCCGTCGACCAGCCGCCATTCGCCGCCCCTTTCACCCCCCGGCGGGCCGAGCACGGCGGGCAGGTCGGACAGCAGCACCGGCCCCTCGGCGGCGGCCGCGAGCAGGGCCGGCAGGGCCCGGGCGAAGCCCTCGGTCTCCTCGGGGTCGAGCACCTGGGGGCAGGCGATCAGGGCGAAGTCGAGGCTGCCGGTGATCCGCAGGATGGTGAACATCAGCCGGACCGGCAGCGGCGGGGTGGGCAGGACGGTGAGTTCGGGGTCGACGACCGGGGGCGGCTGGGCGTCGGCGACGGCGGCCGGGATGGTGAGGCTCAGGTCGTTGACGACCACCTGGCGGGAGAACCGGGCCCCGCGCAGGTGGGCGGCGTCGTCCACCAGCTGCCAGACCTGCTGGGCGTCCAGGGTGCTGTGCCAGTAGGCGCTCAGCGAGGCGGACTTGGCGCGGCCGATCAGCTGGTCGAGGTCGGCCGCGCCGGTGTCGAGCAGGACCAGCGCGTCCTGCGCGAGGGTGCCCACGTGGTCGATCAGGGCGGCGCGCTGGCGGTTGGCGGAGAGCGCCGAGAACACCAGCTCGCGGCCGCCGGACCGGTGGGCGACCAGCGCGGCGAAGGCGGCGAGCAGGACGACCGACGGACTGGCGCCGGTGCGCCGACAGACGGCGGCGAGGTGGTCCGCGGCGGTGCGCGAGCGGACCAGCAGGGCGCTGTGGTCGCCGGGCGGGCCGGTGATCCGCGCGTCGGCGAAGACGACCTGCGGGCCGGCGGTCAGGACCCGGGCCCAGTGCCGCAGCGCGGCCGCGACCCTACGGCGGCCCTGGGCGCTCTGCTCCGCGACGGCGACCTCCAGCGGGGTCGGAGCGGTGACCGGCGGCAGCTCCTTCCCGGCGGCGAGGGCGTGCCAGTCCTGGATCAGCACCGCGGTGGCGGCGCCGTCGGCACCCGCGTGACAGACCACGGCGACCAGCCGCAGCAGCCGCTCGCCCGCGGCGAGCATGGTGAACCGGACCCGCGGCGGAGCATCGAGGGACACCGGGACGGCGACATCCGCCCGGCCCAACTCGGCGGCCAGCGCGTCCAGTTCGACCTCGCTCCGACCGCCGGCCTCGACCACCGTGACGGCGAACCGGCCGTTCCGGTGCACCACCTGGCGGTCCGGGAAGCCGTCCGGGCCGGGGCCCGCGGGGAAGGAGGTCCGCAGCGACTCGTGGCGTTCGACCAGCAGGCGCAGGGCGACCAGCCCGGCGGGGACCGAGACGCCGTCGGGCACCGGCCAGACGGAGTCCTTGTTGATCCCCTCGGGCGGGTCGCGCCGGATGCAGAGGACCATGTTGCCCTGGCCCCGGGTGAGCGGGCCGGAGCCGCCGCCCTCGGCGGCATAGCGGACGGTGATCCGCCTGGGGGTCGCTGTCGTGCCGCGCGGTGTCGCGCCGAGTGACGTCGGATCGTTCGGTGGGGCGTCCTGCGGTGTCACGTCGTACGCGCCTTTCGGCTCGCCGGGGAGGGCCGGGGAGGGTTCGGCAGGGGGTGTGACGGGACGCTACCAGCGCCCTCGCGAACTGGTCCAGACCAAACTTCGACCGGCACGATCCATCGTCAATTTTCTTTCCACACACGGCAGTTGACATGTATCGGCGACTTCCCGAGGGCCGCCACGGCAGCCCGGAACGGCTCCGCCACGGGAACGTCGCGGAGCCGGGACGGGCCGGTGCCGAGCCCGCCCGGGTCGGCCACCAGCACCGGCGAGGGGCCGCCCACGGGCACGCCGAAGGACTGCGCGAGCCGCCCGCCGTACGCCTTGACGCAGGCCTCGCGGCGGCACCACAGGGTGGTGAACCGCGCCGCCCGCTCGGCCGGTTCGACGGGCTCGGCGACGAACCGCGCCTCCTCGGACGGGAACCAGCGGGCGGCCATCCGCTCGGCCGTCCGGGGGTCGTGGAGCCGCTCGACGTCGACGCCGACCGCCCGCCCCTCGGCGAGGGCCAGCGCCGCGAACGCCCCCGAGGCCGACCAGCTGACCCGCAGCCGACCGGCCGCCGCGGGCTCGGGCTTGCCGTGCGGACCGTACCGCCAGACCAGTGCGGCCGGGGGCACGCCGAGCCGGGCGGCGACCAGCCGCCGGACGGCGCCGCGCACCACGCTGAAGCGCTCGCCCGCCCCTGGGTCCATCCGCGCCGCCCGGGCACGTTCGTCCGGGTCGAGCAGCGGCCACAACTCGGCTGCCGGTACAGCTGGTTGACGCGTATCGATCAGCCAGAGGTCGATCGCCGTCACGGCAGGGCCAGCGTGCTGAGCACGCCGAGCCGACGGTCGTACCCGGCCAGCAGCGCGGGCCGGCCGTCCGCCCGCCAGCGCGGGAGGTGGTCGGCCAGCTCCGCCCAGAGTCCGGTGAACGGCTGAGCCGGCGGGGGCTCCCCGGCGCCGAAGCCGGGGCCGAGCAGGAGCGCCGCCTCCGGCCCGAGCTTCTCGGCCTCGGCCCGGACCGCCTCCGCCGGGGAGGCCTCGCCCCGGGTCTGCCGGACGGCCAGGCCCTCGCCGGGGGCCTCCTCGCAGATCAGCACCACCACCGCGTGCCGCTCCGGCAACGGCACCGGCCCGGACGGTTCGTAGTGCAGCGCGCTCTGTTCGGCGAGCACCACCACGGCCCGGCGGCAGGTGCCGGTGCGCTGGTGGGCGGCGGCCAGCCGCAGCGCGGTGAAGGCCGCCGCGCCGCCCTGGTCGCAGACCGCGAAGGAGAGCGGGCTCCCCGGGACGGACCGGCTGAGCGCCAGCGAGGACGGCGCGCCGGGCCGGACGTCCGGGGTGTCGAAGGCCAGGATCAGCAGGTCCGCCGGCTCGTCCTCGGCCAGCGCCTCGCGCAGCGGTCCGGCGGCCAGCTCCTCGTAGGAGTGGCCGACGCCCTCGCCCAGCAGGTCCTCGCGCAGCGGCAGGCCGTAGGGGCGGACGAGGTCGGAGACGAAGACCCGCAGGTCCGGGTCGAGCGAGGTCTCCGAGCGGCCGTCGGAGCGGCGGGCGAGCACCCGGGTGATCCGCAGGCCGGTGGGACCGGGGGCCACCCGGTCAGTCCTCGGGGATGACGTGCCCGGCGACGTAGTCGGCCAGCCTGGTGACCGACCGCAGGTCGTCCTCGGTGATCTGCTCGACGTCCACCTGGATGTCGAGCGACTCCTCCAGCTCCAGGATCAGCTCGATGGTGCCGGCCGAGGTGAGGCCGAGGTCGTCGAAGAGGCAGGCGTCCTGCGGGATCTCGGGCAGCTCGCGCTTGAGGACGCGCGGCAGGAGCTCGCCGATGCCGTGCAGGATGCGCTCGCGCAGTTCGGGGTCGGTGGTCTGGACCGCGGCTTCTGACATGGGTGTCCCGTCCCGTCGTACGTGGGATGTGTGCTCCGGGGCTTGCAGGCGCCCCGGGGCTCTGGGGTGGCGTGGGAAATGCGGTGTGGGAAATGCGGCGTCGCTGTGCGGACGACGGCCGCCGGAGGAGTCGGCGGGCCGTCAGCACCGCATGGCCATCGCGGAGAACGTGGCTCCGACACCGGCGGCGGCGATCAGGTAGTGGTCGCCGCGGCGGAGCAGCCCCCGCGTGGTGGCGGTGTGGAGATTGATGAGGCTGTCTGAGGCGAAACTGTGCCCGACCGACCGCACGTTGTCCAGCACGACTTTCTCGACCGGATAGCCGATCCGGCGCGCGATCATCCGCCAGGACGCCTGGTTGACGTTGTGCGGCAGGATCGCGGCCAGGTCGGAGAGGTCCAGACCGGCCTGGTCCAGGGCGGCCTCGATCGCCTCCACCATCACGTTCGGGTACTCGCGCTGGTAGCGGGCGAGCAGGTCCGGGTCCTCGGCCAGCCGGCCGTCGAACTCCGGGCGTTGGCGCACCGCGAAGGAGAGCATCCGGTGGCGCTCGCCGTCGGCGCTGACCAGGCAGGCGGCCGCGCCCTCGGCGAAGATGCCCGTCTCGGGCACCACCTGGGCGTCCCTGGTGAAGGTCTTCTCGCCGGTCAGCACCAGGGCGAGCGCCGCCGGGTCGGGTTCGGCCGCGAGCAGCCGACCGGCCAGGTCGATGGCCAGCAGGCCCACCGCGCAGGCGTGGTGGGTCACCGTGAAGGCGTCGGCGTGCGCCAGGCCACGGGTTTCGAGCAGGTCGTGCAGCGGGTTGAGCGGATGGGGCACCGCCACCGGCATGCTGCGGGCATGGATCACGAAGCGGACGTCGCGTTCGCGTCCGCGCAGCTCCGGCAGGTTGTCCAGGGCGGCGGCGAGCAGGTCGGGCAGCGTCCCGGTCGGATCCAGACGTAGCTGGTCCAGGCCGTGGAAGCGGCGGAAGAGACGGAGTTGACGTGGGGTCAGGCCGATGCGCTCGCCCACCGCCTCGATGGGAACGGCGTGTGGGGGGAGGTGGACGGCCACTGCCTCCAGTGCGGTCACCCGGGCTAGTATTCCGACGCCCGCCGGGTCGCACAAGTGATCCCGGGCCCCTCCACCGTCGCCGCCGCTCCCCGGAAGCCGCCAACTGCGCTCCGGTGCGGCCGCGTTCACCCCGTGCCGTCGAGCAGGTGGGAGATCTCTCATGCCGAACCCTGAACCCCTCCACCCCGACGCCCCGTTGGACCCGGAGCTGGTGGCCCTGCTGGTCGAGGCGGCCGGCGCGCCGCCCGACTGGGCGCGCCACGTCACCCCGGACGCCCGGCTGGACGGCGACCTGCTGCTGGACGAGGCCGAACTCGCCGATCTGTCGCTACGGCTGCGCGAGCGCTTCGGTCCGCGGGCCGACCTGGCCGCGCTGCGCGCCGGGCTGGACCTGGCCGCCCTGGAGGCCCTGACCGTCGCCGACCTGCGGCGACTGCTCCCCGAGGAGGACGCGCGATGACCCGGTTCCTGCTGGTGATGCCGCCGTTGACCGGCCACGTCAACCCGGCCGCGGGCATCGCCGCCGAGCTGACCGCACGCGGCCACCAGGTCGCCTGGACCGGCACCGAGTCCGTGCTGCGCCCGCTGCTCGGCCCGCACGCCGAGGTGCTCGGCACCGGCACCCGGGCGTTCCGGGCCCAGGGCGGGCACGGACTGGCCGCGCTGCGCACGCTCTGGGAGGGCTTCATCGTCCCGTACGCGCGGTTCACCGCGAAGCCGCTGGACGCGATCGTGCGGGAGTGGCGGCCGGACGTCCTGCTGGTCGACCAGCACACCCCGGCGGGCGCGCTGGTCGCGCACCGGCACGGGCTGCCGTGGGCGTCCTTCGCGCCGGGGGCGATGGAACTGGGGCGCCCCTACCGGGCGTTGCCGCAGGTCGAGGCCTGGATGGCCGGGCTGCTGCGCGGGCTGTGGGAGCGCGCCGCGCTGCCTCCGGAGGAGTACCTGGACCCGCGCTTCTCCCCCGCCCTGGTGCTGGCGACCACCGGTCCGGCGCTGACCGGTTCGGCCCCGCCGTCGGAGCACGCGCTGGTCGGGCCGGTGCTGTCGGTACGGCCGCACGACCCGGACTTCCCGTGGGAGCGGCTGCTGCCCGGCCGGCGGCGGGTGCTGGTCACCATGGGCACGCTGGCCGGCGAGCTGGGCGCGGACTTCCTGGCCCGGTCCGTCCGGGCGCTGGAGCTGTGCGGCGGCGACGTGCAGCCGGTGTTCGCCGCGCCGCGCGGGCTGCTGCCCGAACTCCCGCCCCGGGCCGTGGCGGTGGACCGGGCGCCGGTGCTGGAGCTGATGGCGCGCGGCGAGCTGGACGCGGTGCTCTGCCACGGCGGGATGAACACCGTGGGCGAGGCGCTGGCGCACGGCCTGCCGCTGGTCACCGCGCCGATCCGGCACGACCAGCCGGTCGTGGCCGGCCAGGTGGCGGCGGCCGGCGCGGGGCTGCGGGTGCCGTTCGCGCGCGTCTCGCCGGAACGGCTGGCGGGCGCGCTGCGGGCCGTACTCGACTCCACGGAGTACCGGCGGCGGGCGGTTCAGGTCGGCGCGGAACTGCTGGCCGGGGGCGGTGCGGTGGTCGCGGCGGACCGGCTGGAGGCGCTCGGCCGAACGGGCCCGGGCCGGCGCCCTGTAGCAGACCGGGAGACCGCACGTCCATTGGTCTAGGCCATTGTTTCCGGGGCGGGGTTCGCCCTAGGGTGTCGCAGCGGCACCGCCCTCCGCAGGTGCCGGGCCCCGCCTTCCCAGGTGCCGTGGCAGCCCATCCCCGCACGGGAGTTCCCGTTGATCGAGACCACGGGACTGCGCAAGTCCTACCGCAAGAAGACCTCCCGCCGCGGCGGCGACGACACCACCGTCGACGCCGTCCGCGGCATCGACCTGTCGGTCGCCGCCGGCGAGATCTACGGCTTCCTCGGCCCCAACGGCGCCGGGAAGACCACCACCCTGCGCATGCTGGCCACCCTGATCCGCCCCGACGGCGGACAGGCCGTCATCGCCGGGGCCGACCTGTTCACCGACCCCGCCGGGGTCCGCCGCCGGATCGGCTACGTCGCCCAGGGCGGCGGCACCACCGACAACGTCAGCGCCCGCGAGGAACTGGTGCTCCAGGCCCGGATGTACGGCGCGGCCAAGGCACAGGCCGGCCAGGCCGCCGCCGACGCGCTCAAGGCCTTCGACCTGACCGGGTTCGGAGACCGCCCGTGCGCCACCTACTCCGGCGGCCAGCGCCGCCGGGTGGACATCGCGCTCGGGGTGATCCACCAGCCGCGGGTGCTGTTCCTGGACGAGCCCACGGTCGGGCTGGACCCGGCCAGCCGGGCGTACGTCTGGGAGGAGATCCGCCGGCTGCGCACCGAGGGCATGACGGTGGTCGTCACCACCCACTACCTGGACGAGGCCGACGCGCTCTGCGACCGGGTCGCCATCGTCGACCACGGCCAGGTGGTGGCCGAGGGCACCCCCGAGGCGCTCAAGCGCGAGATCTCCGGCGACGTCGTCCTGGTCGGGCTGGACGCCGCGGAGGCCGCCTTCGAGCGCGCGGCCGCGGTGCTGCGCCCGCAGCCGTACCTGCACCGGCTGGAGCAGAACGGCGACGAGGGGCTGCGGCTGTACCTGGAGGACGGCGCCGCCGCCATCCCCCAGCTGCTGCGCGCGCTGGACGCGGCGGGCCTGACGCCCGGCACCGTGCAGCTCCAACGGCCCAGCCTGGACGACGTGTTCCTGGCCCGCACCGGGCGCTCGCTGCAGCAGTCCTGACCCCGCACCGGGCGCCCACCGCGGCAGTCCTGACCCGCAGCGGCCGCCCGCCGCGGCAGTCCCACCCCCGCACCACCCGGACCCGCACCACCCGGCCCCGCACACCTCCCTGGGGAGACCGTGAAGCTCGCCCGCGACACCTGGCTGGTCTTCCAGCGCCAGCTGCTGCTCATGATCCGCACCCCGATCTGGATCGCCGTCGGCATCATCCAGCCCGTGTTCTACCTCCTGCTGTTCGCCCCGCTGCTGAAGAAGGTGCTCGCCTCGGAAGGCGCGCGCAGCTACGCCGACGTCTACCAGGTGTACGTACCGGGCCTGTTGGCGGTGCTGTGCATCTTCGGCGGGCTGTACACCGGCTTCAGCCTGCTCGGCGAGCTCAGGTCCGGCATCATCGAGCGCTCGCGGGTGACCCCGGTGAGCCGGCTGGCGCTGCTGCTCGGGCGGGCGATGCGGGAGATGGTGGCGCTGCTGGTGCAGGCCGTCCTGATCACCCTGATCGCGCTGCCGTTCGGGCTGCGGGTGAGCCCGCTGAACCTGCTGCTCGCCTACCTGCTGCTGGGCCTGCTGGCGCTGATGACCTCGGCGATCTCCTTCGGCATCGCGCTGATGGTGCCGACCGACGCGGCGATGTCGCCGGTGGTCAACACCATCGCGCAGCCGATCGCGCTGCTGTCCGGGGTGCTGCTGCCGCTCACCCTGGCGCCGGAGTGGCAGCAGCAGGCGGCCAGGTGGAACCCCTTCTACTGGGCGGTGGAGGGCATGCGCGCGCTGTTCTCCGGGCACGCCGGGGACGACGTGGTCTGGCAGGGGCTGCTGGTGGTCACGGTGATGACCGTCCTGGCGGTGTACTGGTCGGCCCGGCTGTTCTCCACCCGGGTGCGCTGACGGACGGCACGGAGGGGCCCGGCTCGCGATGAGCCGGGCCCCTCCGTCGTCCCCGTCGCGGACTCAGGCGGTCAGGAAGGCCGCCAGCTTCGCCACGCCGTCGATGATCTGCGCCTGCGTCAGCGAGCTGACGGACAGCCGCAGCCGGTGCTCGCCGCCGCCCGCCGGGTAGAACGGCGCCATCGGCGTCCAGAGCACCCCGTGGTCGCGCGCGCAGCGCTCCATGGCCGCCTCGTCGGCGACGAACGGCACCGTCAGCACGGCGAAGAAGCCGCCGTCCGGCCGGGTCCAGGAGATGCCCAGCCGGCGCCGCACGGAGGCCGGGAAGTGCCGGTCCAGCTCCCGCAGCAGGGTGTCCATGCCCGCCGCGTAGTGGGCCGTGGCAGGGGCGTTGGCGGCCCGCAGGCGGCAGTCGTGGGTCAGCAGCATGCCGCCGATGACGGCCTGGCTGAGCGCGGGCGTGTTGACCGTCGTCATGCTCTTCAGCTTGGCCAGCTCGTCCGCGAGCAGGCTGCGCCGCCCGTCGGGGCCGGCCACCTCCTGGTCGGCGACCACGTAGCCGAGGCGGGCCCCGGGGAAGCAGGTCTTGGCGAACGAGCCCAGGTAGACGACCTGGCGGCGGCGGTCCAGCGCCTTGAGGGTGGGCCGCTGCCCCGGGGTGCGGGAGAAGAAGCCGTACGGGTTGTCCTCGACGACGAGCACGCCCTCCTCGGCCGCGGCCTCCAGCAGCCCGGTGCGGGCCGCGACCGGCATGCTGGTGCCGGAGGGGTTGGCGAAGTCCGGGACGACGTAGAGGGCGCGCGGACGGCGCCCCTCGGCCCGCACCGCGCGGGCGGCGGCGCGGACCGCCGCCGGGTCGGGGCCGCCGTCCGGGCCCTCGGGGACGGGGCGGACGGTCAGGTCGAGCAGCCGGGCGGCGCCGGTGACGCCGACGTAGCAGGGCGAGCTCACCAGCAGGACGTCGTCCGGGCCGGCGCACAGGGCGCGCAGCGTCAGCAGCATGCCCTCCTGGGCGCCGACGGTGACCACCACGGACCCGGGGTCGACGGTCAGGCCCTCGTCGTTGGCCAGCGCGCGGGCGACCAGGTCGTTGATGAGGCCCTTGGTCGGGCCGTACTGGAACAGCGCGGTGCGCACCGCGTCCCGGCCGAGGCCGCGGTCGGCCAGGTGGGCGAGGTACGTCTCCAGGTAGGCCGGGACGTCCTCGGGCTCGAAGAAGCCCTCGTAGGGGCGGCCGGGGGCGAAGGAGACGGCGTCCGGGTAGCGGGTGGTGACCTCGTTGAGGAAGGTCATCGCGTCCAGCAGCGGATCGGCCAGGGAGGCGTGCAGGTCGTCCAGTCGGAGGTCCGCCGCGGCGCCTCCCGGAGTGGGCGGAACCGTCACCGCAGCGCCTCCCGGAGACAGCCGGCCGCGAAGGCCTGGGCCTCGGCGGCGTCGTCCAGGGTGCCGGTCATGGCGAAGAAGCCGTGCGGCATGCCCGGGTAGCGGCGCAGCTCGACCGGGACCCCTGCGGCGCGCAGCGCCTCGGCGTACTGCTCGCCCTCGTCCCGCAGCGGGTCGTACTCGGCGGTCAGCACGGTCGCGGGCGGCAGGCCGGCCAGGGTGGCGGCGCGCAGCGGGGAGGCGTACGGGCTGGCGCCGTCGCCCTGGTCGGCCAGGTAGTGCTCCCAGTACCAGTCCACCGAGCGGCGGTTGAACAGTGCCGGGTCGTCGTGGTCGCGCAGCGACGGGGTGTCGGCGCCGTGGTCGGTGTTGGGGTAGACCAGCAGCTGGTGGCGCAGGGCGGGGCCGCCTTCGGCACGCAGCAGGAGGGTGAGCGCGGCGGCGAGGTTGCCGCCGGCGCTGTCGCCGGCGACCGCGATCCGGTCCGGGTCGACGCCGAACTCCTCGGCCCGTTCGACGAGTTGCAGCAGTGCGGCGCGGCTGTCGTGGAGCGCCGCGGGGAAGGGGTGCTCGGGGGCGAGCCGGTAGCCGACGGAGGCGGTGACGCAGCCGACGGCGTTGGTGAGCCGGCGGCAGATCGCGTCGCTGGTGTCGGGCGAGCCGAGCGTCCAGCCGCCGCCGAACAGGTAGAGCAGGGCGGGCAGTCGTCGGCCGGGCGGCTCGGGGCGGTAGAGCCTCAGGGCGAGTTCGCCGCCGGGGCCGGGGACGCGGTGCTCCTCGACGGCGGCGACCGGCTCGGGCGTGCCGGCCGCCGCGCGGATGTCCGCGAGGTCGGCGGCACGGGCCTCGGCGAGGGTGAGGGTGTAGAGCGGCGGGGTCCCGCTGCTCGCGCGCCGGGCGCGCAGCGCCTCGGCCTGGGGGTGCAGGGGCATGGGCGGATCCGTTCGGTGCGCGGGGCTCGGCGGCGGGTTCAGCAGTCTGCCTCGACGTACACGGTCTCGTCGGTGCGGAAGGCCGTGTCGAGGTCGGCGACGTCCGGACGGGCGCCCTGCCGGTAGGCGCACGGACGGATGCCGTCGGGGTCGAAGCCGGCCCGGGTGAGGACGTGCCGCAGCTCGTCCAGGTCGTAGATCCACTGGTGCCCGAAGTACCGGAAGATCTGGTTCACCAGGAAGGCGGGGCGCTCGGGCATCGGCGGGCCGAAGCCGAGGGTGGTCAGCCGGCGCCGGTGCTTGCCGAGGAAGCCGTCGCCGGTGGCGTAGCCGACCAGGTAGCGGGCAAGGTCGGGGGTGGTCAGGCGCAGGACGCCGCCGGGGCGCAGCACCCGGCGGGCCTCGCGCAGCCAGCCGACGGCGACCGGCATGGTGACGTGCTCGATCAGGTGCTCGGCGTAGACCCAGTCGACGCTGGCGTCGGCGAAGGGCAGCGGTTCGGCGATGTCGAGTTGCGTGAACCAGCGGTCGCCGTCGACCCGGTAGAGGGTGCCGGGCGCGGTGGCGGCGTCGGGGCTGCGCAGGGTGGCGAGGTCGGTGCCGAGGCCCTCCGGGTGGGCGGTCCGGAAGGCGGCGAACTCGATTCCGGTGATGCCGAGTTCGCGCAGGCCCTGGTGGTCGCGCGGCAGCCCGCCGGGGTGCGCTTCGAGCGTGTCGCAGGTGGCGACCTGCTCGCTGAAGGCGTCCAGCCGGGGAGCCAGCCCGTCCGGGTCGTCCCAGTCCCAGCCCGGGAATCGTTCGTTCTGCTCGGTCATGTGTCGGACCTCCATGGGGGAGAACGCGGTTCGGGTACGGCGCGGTTCAACGGCCGTGCGGTTCAACGGCCGTGCGGTTCAACTGCCGCGTGGTTCAACGGCCGAGCGGTTCAACAGCGGTGCGGGGCTCGGGCCCGGCCGGCCGCGCGGGGGTACGGGTTCAACGGCCGCGCGGGGGGCCAGGGTTCAGCCGGCCGGGCAGGGCCAGGGCGCGAGGACCGTACGGTCCAGGTCGGCGAGCCGGGGGCGGCCCAACAGGGCCATGGTGTGCTCCAGTTTCTCGCGCAGCAGGTCGAGCACCCGGTGCACCCCGGCCTCGCCGTCGGTGGCCAGGCCCCAGAGCGCGGGGCGGCCGACCAGCACGGCGCGGGCGCCGAGGGCGAGGGCGATCGCGAGGTCGGTGCCGCTGCGCACGCCGCCGTCGAAGAGCACCGGCAGTTCGGCGGGAACGGCGTCGACCACCTCGGGGAGGGCGGCCAGGGCCGGCATCGCACCGTCGAGTTGGCGGCCGCCGTGGTTGGAGACCAGGACGGCGTCGACGCCGTGCTCGACGGCCAGCCGGGCGTCCTCGGCGGTGAGGATCCCCTTGAGGACCAGCGGCAGCCGGGTGCGTTCGCGCAGCCAGGCCAGGTCGGTCCAGCTCAGTGCGGGGTCGAACTGTTCGCGGGCGTGCTCGGCGATGCCCGAACGTCCGGCGGTGGCGCGGTGGCTGGCGGCCGTCAGGGCCTGGTCCAGGTTGACCGCGCGGACGGCCGACGGGACGGCGAAGCCGTTGCGCAGGTCGCGCAGCCGGCGGCCGATCCTGGGGGCGTCCACGGTCAGCACGAGCGCGCCGTAGCCGGCCGCCTCGGCGCGTTCCACCAGGGCGGCGAGGACGGCGCGTTCGCGCAGCCAGTACAGCTGGAGCCAGAGCGGGCCGGTGGCGGCCGCGGCGATCTCCTCCAGCGTCCGGCTGGCGAACATCCCGGCGACCAGCAGGGCGCCGACCCGGCCGGCGGCGCGCGCGGTGGCGGTCTCCCCCTCCGGGTCGACCAGCCGGTGGTAGGCCATCGGGGCGATGCCGAGCGGGAGGCGCAGCGGTGCGCCGAGCAGGGTCAGCGCGGGGTCGCAGGCGGAGACGTCGACCAGGGTGCGCGGGCGCAGCGCATGGCGCCCGAACATCTCCCGATTGGCCGTCAGAGTGCGTTCGGCGCCGCTTCCGCCTTCGATGAAATCCCAGATTTCCGGTGGGAGTTGGGCGTGCGCCGCACGCTCGATCCCGGCCAGCGTGAGAAGTCCCACGGGCATTCCTCGTTCCAGGACGGCCACACACGGGCCGGTCCTGCTTCGGCAGCGTAGGAGCAACGACCACATTGGTATAGACCTTGATTTGACCAAACGTCTGTGCCAAGGTCTGGCCACGGAATTGGCCGTTCGGATTTGTTAACGGCGTTCATGTCAAAATCCCCTCACTTGTGTGGAGCCGCGTTGACCGGCTTTCTCCCCTCCGTACTTCCGCCTGCCCTCCTGCCGCACTCCGACGCCCCGGACTCCTGGGTCGACCGGCTGCTGCTGGCCGGACCCGGCGGCGAGGAGTGCCTGCGCCTCGGCGCACCGCTCGACCGGGACGCCCTGCGCGCCCTGGTCGAGGAGCAGTCCGAACGGCTGACGGCCGCCGGGCTCGGACCCGGCGGGACGGCGGCGCTGCGGCTGCCGCCCTCGGTGGCGTTCGTCGCGGTGCTGCTGGCGTGCTGGCGCCTCGGCGCCCAAGTCGCCCTGCTCGACCACCGGTTGACCGACCACGAGATCGACGCGGCGGTGGCCCGGCTGGCCCCGCAGGTGCTGGTAGGCTCCGCCCATCGGTCGGCGGCGGCCCTGCGCGGCTTCTCCGAAGTCGAGCCGGTGGCCGTCCCGCTGGCGGACGGGCGCCCGGCCCGCACCGGACACGCGTTGATCCAGCTCAGCTCCGGATCCACCGGTCCGGCCAAGGTCATCGCCCGCACCGCGGCCGATCTGCTGCGCGAACTCGACTGCTACCGAAGGCTGGTGGAGTTCCCCCGCGAGGGCGAGCGGGTCGTCCTGCTCTCCTCGGTGGTGCACGTGCTCGGCCTGGTCGGCGGGCTGCTCAACAGCCTGCACGCCCGGGTCGCGCTCACCGTGCCGGAGCGGATGACGGCGGCGGGCATCCTCGCCGAGGTCGCCGCGAGCGACCGGCCGACCACCGTGATCGGGGTTCCCTTCCACGCCGAACTGCTGGCGGGGGCGGTCGCTCCCCCGCCGCTGCCCCGGCTGCGGCGGATGGTCGTGGCGGGCGAACTCGTCCGCCCGGGACTGCCCGCACTGTTCACCGAGCGGTACGGCGTCCCGCTCGGCACCATGTACGGCATGACCGAGACCGGGGTGATCGCCACCGACCTCTCCGGTACGCTCCACCCTGCCAAGCGGCCCGTGCACGGCCTGCGACTGCGCCTGGTGAAGGGCGAGTTGCAGATCGGCACGGAGTCCTCCCCGTACCCCGGACTGGACGATCCGACCCGCTGGTCCGACGGCTGGCTGCACACCCGGGACGCGGCAGAGCTGGCCGCCGACGGCCCGGTCACCGTGCTCGGCCGACTGGACTCCCAGGTCTCGATCGGCGGCCTGAAGGTCGACCTCACCGAGGTCGAGCAGACGCTCACCACGCTGCCCGGGGTCCGCGAGGCCGTGGTGGTCTTCGACGGCGGCGCGATCGAGGCCTACCTGGCCACCGAACCCGGGACCGACCTCTCCTCCGTCCAGGACGGGCTGGCCCGCCGCCTGGCCGCCTACAAGCGGCCGCGCCGGCTCGCCCGACTGGACCGCCTCCCCCGCACCGCCACCGGAAAGCTGCTGCGCGACCCGGCCGCCCTGCGCGCGACCGCGACCGCCGGCTGACCGCGCCCACCGGCGCGCGGGCCGCACCCGGCCGCGCCCCGACCCCTTCGCACCACCACCCCGACAAGGAGCCCACCATGCAGGACCGCATCCGCGCCTTCGTCCTGGCGGCACTCGCCGAGATGCAGTACGACGTCTCCGAGGTCACCGGGGACACCGACCTCGGCCCGGCCGGGCTGGACCTCGAATCGCTCGCCCTGGCCGACCTGTCGGTGCAGGTCGAGGACGAGTTCGGGATCAAGTTCGACCTGGACGAGATGGAGACCACCGCGCTGATGACGCTGGACGAGTTCACCGGCGACGTCGCCCGCCGGGTCGACGCCCTCGCCGCCACCTCCGGCAGCGCCGCGTGACCGGCTCCCCGCTCCCCGACGCCCTGCCGGACCGGGCCGAGGTCCTGACCATGCTGGCGGCGTTCGGGCAGCGCGCCGTCGACACCGTGCCCGAAGACCTCGGGTCGCTCGAACTCACCTGGCTCGTCGCCGAGTTCGAGCAGCGGTACGGACTCCAGCTGGACCTGGACGACGACCGCTTCGGCGCGGTGCGCACCGTCGACGACGCCACCGGGCTGCTGCGCGAGGCCGTCCTCGCCGACCGCGCGGGCGCCCGGCCGTGATCCCCGGGGGCACGGGCTCCGGCCCGCCCGGCCGGGCGGCCGACCGCCCGGTGGTCACCGGTGTCGGGGTGCTCAGCGCCGCCGGGCGCGGGCTCGCCGTACTCACCGAGGCCGCCACCCACGGCAAGGCCCTGTCCGGCCCGGTCACCCGCTTCGACGTGAGCGCCCGCCGCACCACCCGGGCCGCGCTGTTCCCCGACACCGTGCCCCTGGCCTGCACCTTCCCCCTGGCCAGGGCCGTGCTCGACGCGATCGGCCAGGCCTGCGGGCAGGCCGGGCTGACCGCCGCCGAGGGCGCCGGCCTGCCCGTCCTGCTCGCCCTGCACAGCGACGAGCGCACCCGGGCGACCGCCGACGCGGTGGCCGCCGGGGTCCGTTCCGGGTGGGGCGCGCCGGGTGTCACCCGGGTGTACAACGGCGCCTGCGTGGCCGCCTCGACCGCCGTCGCCGACGCGGCGGCCCTGGTCGCCGCCGGGCGGCACGAGCGGGTCCTGGTCGCGGCCGGGCACCTGGTCGGACCGGGCGTCTTCGCGGTCTTCGACGCCGGACGGGCGCTGGCCCGGGACGGCGAGGCCCGTCCGTTCAGCGCCGGCCGCACCGGCACCCTGCTCGCCGACGCGGCCGCCGCCGTCCTCGTCGAGTCCGCCCCGGCCGCCGAACGGCGCGGCGCTCCCGCGCTCGCCCGGCTGGCCGGCTGGGGCCGGGCCGGGGACGCCCACCACGTCTGCCGCCCGGAACCGGAGGGCGACGGGACGGCCCGGGCGATCGGGGCCGCGCTCACCCGCGCGGGCGTCGATCCGGCCGAGGTCGGCTACGTCAACGCCAACGGCACCGGCTCCACCCTCGCCGACCGGGCCGAGGCCCGCGCCCTGCGGCGGGTGTTCGGCCCGCACACCGACCGTCTGCCGGTCAGCTCCAGCAAGTCCGTGCACGGGCACGCCCTGGAGGCC
Organism: Kitasatospora sp. NPDC056800; assembly: GCF_042789775.1. Classification (NCBI taxonomy): domain Bacteria; kingdom Bacillati; phylum Actinomycetota; class Actinomycetes; order Kitasatosporales; family Streptomycetaceae; genus Kitasatospora; species Kitasatospora sp. NPDC056800. The sequence goes on from NZ_JBHUAL010000001.1 coordinate 79,586, forward strand.
TCCGCGCTGCTCGAACTCGCCGTCACCATTGGCGCGTTGGGAACCGGCCTGCTCCCGGTCAACGCCGGCTGGCTCGGCCCCGACCCGGACCTCGCGCTGGACCTCGTCCTGGACGGCCCGCACGCCGCCAGGCCGCCGTACGCCCTCAGCCTCAACTCCGCCTTCGGCGGCGCCAACACCGCCCTCCTGCTGGCCCCGGGATGACCGCCACCGCCATGACCACCGCCGAGAACACCCCTGCCGACCACACCCACGGACTGCGGATCCTCGCCGAGGCCCGCCGCCCCGCACCCGGCCTGGACGGGCCGCCGCCACCGCTGCCCGGCTTCGCCGCCTCCGCCTTCAACCCGCTGGTCGCCGACACCGCGGAGCGCTGCCTGCGCGCCCACCACGGCGAACCGCCCGCCCCCGGACGGACCGCCCTACTGCTCGCCAGCGCGAGCGGCGACCTCGACACCGCGCGGGCCATCGAGCGCAGCGCCGAACCCGGACAGCGGACCGGCCCGCTGCTGTTCTTCCAGTCCAACCCCAACGCCGTCCTCGGGCACGTCTCCGCGCGCTGGGGCCTGACCGGCCCGATCGTGGCGATCTGCCCGGCCGAGGCCGAACCCGGCCTGGTCCCGGCCGAGGCGTTCGACCTCGCCGCACTGCTGCTCCAGGACGGCGACGCCGATCTGGTGCTGGCCGTCGCCGTCGAGCAGACGCCCGACGGGCACCGGGCCGCGGCCGTCCTGCTCGCCGGTCCGGCGGCGGGGAACCGGCCGGACTGACCCCTCCGAACCTTCCGACCGGACCGAACCGCCGCCCGGACTGAACCCCGCGACCGCCCCCGGCCGTAGGAACCATCGAGGCCCGGCGCCTGACGCAGCCGCACCCGGCACACCAGCGCCCCCGCCCGTCCCCGCCTCGCTCCCGGCACCCGCCGCCCGAGCGACCGACCGCACGCAGCCCGCCACTCGCCGCACGCCATTCGTCGCACGCCATTCGTCGCACGCCGCCCGAGCAGCCGACCGCACCCGCCGCCCCCGCGCGGCCGACCGACCCTGCCATCCGATCAGCCGCCCGGGCCGTCCATCGGCCCCGAGGGAGGGATCCACCCCCGTGACCATCCGCAGCCTCCGCACCCAGCTCGCGGACGACCCCGACGTGGGCGCCGGCAACGTCCTCACCGCCCGGATCGCGCTCGGGCTCGACCTGGACGTACCGCTGCTCAGCTTCGACACCCCGGTGGACGACCACCCCGCCTGGCAGCCGTTCACCCTGCGCGAGCTGGACCGCGCCGTCCGGGCCCGCGCCGCCGCGCTGCACGGCCTGGGCATCACCCGGCGCGACCCGGTGGTGGTGTACGCGAGCGACGCCGCCGACCACGTGCTCGCCTTCCTCGCCCTGGCCCGGCTCGGCGCCATCCCTGCGCTGCTCAACCCCAACCTGGACGGCGAGCGCGCCGCCCGCTACATCGCCCGCCTCGGCGCGGCCGGCGTCCTCGCCGACCCCGCCCACCTGGCCGCACTGGCCGGCCACGACCCGGGCGCGCCGCTGCTGCCCGAGATCGCCACCCTCGGCGCCGGCGACCCGGACGCCGCCCCGGAGCCGTACCGGCACTGGTCCGGCGACCCGGTGGCGATCACCCACTCCTCCGGCACCACCGGCATGCCCAAGGCCGTCGTCCACTCCCACGCGAGCCTGTACGCCGCGATCCGCCACCGGCTGCGGCTGCCCCGCCCGCAGGGCCAGGACCGGATGCTCAGCGCGCTGCCCGCCCCGCACGCCGCCACCCTGATCGCGCTCAACCTCGCGCTCAGCTCGCACACCGAACTCGCCGTGCTCTCCCGGCAGTCCGGCGACGGCGTGCTGGAGGCCGTCGAGCGGTGGCGGCCCACCGGGGTGATCGGCTTCGCCGCCACCTGGGCCGACCTCGCCCGGCACGACCTCGCCACCCGCGACCTGACCTCCGTGGCGCTCTGGTGGAACACCGGCGACTGCGCCCACGAGGTGCACATCCGCCGCCTGATCGCCACCGGCAGCCGGGAGACCGTCACCCGGGCCGGCCGCACCCTGCTGCCCGGCTCGCTGTTCGTGGACGGCCTCGGCTCCACCGAGATGGGGCACTCGCACTTCTTCATCACCCACGGCCCCGGCACCGAGCGCTACGGCCGCTGCGTCGGCCGCCCGCACGCCTTCGTCGACTGCGAGGTGGTCGGCCCGGACGGCGAGCCGCTCGGGCCCGGCGAGGTCGGTGAACTCGCCACCGCCTCACCGACCCTGGCGCTCGGCTACTGGAACGACTCGGCCACCACCTTCCGCACCCGGCTGCGCGGCCGCTTCCTCACCGGGGACCTGATGTACCGGGACGAGGAGGGCTACTACTACCACGTGGACCGGGCCGTCGACTCGGTCGAACTCGGCGGCGGCAGGCGGCTGTTCACCGCGATGTCGGAGGAGCGGGTGCTGGCCGCCTGCCCGGACGTGCTGGACTGCACGGTGGTCGCGGTCCGGGACGGCGAGCGCGTCGTCACCGACGTGCTGCTGCTCCTCGCCGCGGACGCCGACCCGGCCGCGGACCGCACCGGGGCGGTCGTCGCCGCCCTGGACGAGGCCGCCGCCGCGACCGTCCGCAAGGTGCTGGTGGTCTCCCCCGACGACATCCCGCTCGGCCCGACCGGCAAGGTCCGCAAGGTCCTGCTGCGGGAGACCCACCTCGCGGCGGTGGGCGCATGAGCGAGCGGAGTGTGCGAGCAGGCGAGCGGGGTGGGCGCACGTCCCCGCGCCCCGGCGCCGTCGTCACCGGCATCGGCCTGGTCTCCCCGCTCGGCCGCGAGCCCGCCGAGGTGTTCGAGGCGCTCACCGCCGGCCGCACCGGCCTGCGCGCCGTCCCCGAGGGCCACGCCGCGCACGGCTGGCTGCCCGCCGCCGGGCTCGCCCCCGCCGTGGACGGCCGGGAGGTGCTGCCGCCGACCGAGACCCGCTGCGTGGACCGCTTCGTGCTGCTCGCCCTGGCCGCCGCCGACGACGCGCTCGCCGACGCCGGACTGGTCGTCGGCCGGGACGCCGACCCGCACCGCACCGCCGTGGTGCTGGCCACCGGCGGCGGCGGACTGGAGACCTTCGAGCAGCAGTCGCACCGCCGGCTGGAGCGCGGCCGCCCCGGCGTCAGCCCGTACCTGCTGCCCGGCATGCTCTCCAACATGGCCGCCGCCCGGATCGCCATCAAGCACGGCATCCGGGGCTACAGCTCCGCCGTGGTGACGGCCTGCGCGGCCGGCGCCCAGGCGATCGCCGAGGGGCTGCGGCTGATCCGGGCCGGGGACGCCGACGTGGTGGTGTGCGGCGGCACCGAGTCCTCGCTGCACCCGACCATCGCCGCCGCCTTCACCAACGCCCGCGCCCTGGCGCAGGGTTGGGACGACCCCGAGCAGGCCAGCCGGCCCTTCGACGCCCGCCGCAACGGCTTCGTGCTCGGCGAGGGCAGCGCCGTCCTGGTCCTGGAGCGGGCCGAGCACGCCGAGGCGCGCGGCGCCGCCGGCTACGCGGACGTCCTCGGCTGGGGCGCCTCCACCGACGCCCACCACCCGACCATGCCCCGCCCGGACGGCACCGGCGCCGCCGACGCGATGCGCGCCGCGCTCGCCAACGCGGGCCTGGCCCCGGGTGACATCGACTACGTGAACGCCCACGGCACCGGTACCAAGCTCGGCGACGTGGCCGAGACCGCCGCGCTGCGCGCCGTCTTCGGCGCCGAGCCGCCCGCGGTCAGCTCCACCAAGGGCGCCACCGGCCATCTGCTGGGCGCCGCGGGCGCGTTGGAGGCGGCGGTGACCGCCCTGGCGGTGGCCCGGGGGACGCTGCCGCCCACCCTCAACCTGACCGACCCCGACCCGGCCTGCGACCTGGACCACGTCCGTGGCGCCGCCCGGACCGTCCCGGTGCGCACCGCGCTGAGCAACGCCTTCGCCTTCGGCGGCCACAACCTCAGCCTGATCCTCGGCCCGGCCTCCACCCGGACCGCCCGCTAGCGGTACCGCCGACAGCCGCCGCCCGACCGCGGTCGCCCGCCGCGCACCGCCGCGCGGCGCCGCGCGGCGCCGGCGCGCCCCGATCATCGATCCACCATCCCTCCCGGGGGGAGATCCCGTTGTCCATCCAGACCATCACCCACGTCGAGTTCCACTGCGCGGACGCCGACAAGACCGCGGCCGGACTCAGCGCCGACCTCGGCTTCACCGCCGACGCCCCGGCCACTGCCCCGGACGGCTCCCGCACCATCGGGCTGCGCCAGGGCACCATCCGGCTGCGGCTGACCTCCGCCGCCGACCCGGAGCACCCGGTGGCCGAGTACGTCACCCGGCACGGGGACGGCGTCGCCGTCCTCGCCCTCGGCTGCGCCGACCCGGCGGCCGCACTGGAGCGGGCCGAGCGGCACGGCGCCCGGGTACTCGACCGGGCCGGCGTCCTGATCGAGGGCTTCGGCGACACCGCCCTGCGCCTGGTCCCGCTGCCGGACGCCGAGGCCACCCCGGAGCCCCGCCTGCTGGACGGCCTCGACCACGTCGCGATCTGCCTGCCGGCCGGCACGCTCGCGGAGGCCGTACGGTTCTGCGAGGACGCGCTGGACTTCCGCACGATCTTCGAGGAGTACATCGAGGTCGGCGAGCAGGCGATGGACTCCAAGGTGGTGCAGAGCGCCTCCGGCGGCGTCACCTTCACCCTGATCGAGCCCGACACCACCCGCCGCCCCGGCCAGATCGACGAGTTCCTCGCCGCCCACGGCGGGGCCGGCGTCCAACACCTCGCCTTCAGCACCCGCGACATCGCCGGCGCCGTCCGGACCGCCCGGGAGCGCGGCGTGGAGTTCCTGACCACGCCGGACGCCTACTTCGACGCCCTGGCCGACCGCTTCGGCGAGACGGCCATCCCGGTGGCGACCCTGCGCGACCTGCACGTCCTGGTCGACCAGGACCACGGCGGCCAGCTGTTCCAGATCTTCGCCCGCTCGACCCACCCCCGGCGCACCTATTTCCTCGAACTGATCGAACGGCAGGGAGCGGGCACCTTCGGCACCGCGAACATCAAGGCCCTCTACGAGGCCGTCGAACGGCACGGCCCCGCCGCCGAGGACCGGCCCGCCCCCGCACAGCCGAAGCAGGCCCGCGCGCTGGCCGCCGCCCCCGGGTTCCGGCTCACCGAGGCCGAGCGCGCCCTGCTGCCCACCCCCGACGAGGTGGCGCACTACCGCGAGCACGGCTGGTACCTCTCCCGCAGGCTCTTCAGCGACGAGGAGCTGGACACCCTCCAGGCTGCCACCGAGGCGTACTACGCCGGCCACCGGGACCGCGAACTGCCCGTCCGGCCACCCCGGTTGGCCTCCTGGCGGCCCGAGGACGGGCCGGTCCAGCGGCACAACGACTACGTGCACTACGAGAGCGACGCGATCGGCGCGATCCTGCGCAAGCCGCTGGTCGGCGCGGTGGCCGCGCTGCTCGCCGGCACCGAGGAGATCCGGGTCTTCCAGTCGACGCTCATCTACAAGCCCCCGGTGCCCGAGGAGCCCAGCAACCGGGTGCCGTGGCACTTCGACAAGCACTACTGGCAGACCTGTAGCTCCGAGGAGATGCTCACCGCCTTCATCCCGTTCCACGACTGCCGCGAGGAGAACGGCACCATCACCATGGTCGACGGCAGCCACCGCTGGCGGGAGCTGCCGTCCGGCGAGGACTCCACCCGGCACTTCGCCGACCGCGACGGCTCCGAGCTGGAGTCCATCCTGGCCGCCAACGCCGCCCACAACGGGCAGCGGGTGCGCAAGGTCCCGATGCTGATCCCGCGCGGCCACCTGTCCTTCCACCACTGCCGCACGTACCACGGCAGCGGCCCCAACCTCGCCTCCTTCCCGCGCCGGGCGGTCTCGCTGCACCTCCAGGACGGCGCCAACGAGTACCGCCGGCACGACCGGCCGGACGGCGAGCCGGTGGTGTACAACCACGACGTGCTGGTGGGCCGTACGGACGACGGCCGGCCGGACTACGCCGACCCGCGGTTCTGCCCGACGGTCTGGCGGGGGCGGCCGTGACCGCTCCCGCGCACCCGGCCGGCGAGGGCGCCGCACTGCCCGACAGCCCCGCCCCGCTGGACACCCCCGCCGAGCGCTACCGGATGCTGCGGCTGATCCGCGGCTTCGAGGAGCTGGCGCTCGGCCTGGTGAAGTCCGGCGCGATCCCCGGCGGCATCCACCCGTACATCGGGCAGGAGGCCGTCGCGGTCGGCGTCTGCTCGGCGCTCGGCCCGGGCGACCGGCTCGCCAGCACCCACCGCGGCCACGGCCACGTGCTCGCCCGGGGCACCGCGCCGCACCGGCTGCTCGCCGAGCTCCTGGGGCGGGTCGGCGGTTCGAACGGCGGCCGGGGCGGCTCCATGCACGCCGCCGACTTCTCGCTGGGCATCCTCGGCGCCAACGGCATGGTCGGCGCCGGTGCCCCGATCGCGGTCGGCGCGGCCTGGGCGGCTGTCAACCCCGGACGGACGACGGCCGAAGGGCCGGGGACCGACGGCCCGGAGGTCGGCCGGACCCCGGTCGCGGTGGCCTTCTTCGGCGACGGCGCGCTCAACCAGGGCGTCCTGCTGGAGTCGCTCAACCTCGCCGCGATGTGGCGCCTGCCGGTGCTGTTCGTCTGCGAGGACAACGGCTACGCCACCACCCTGCCCGCCGCCACCGCCGTCGCGGGCAGCGCCACCGGCCGGGCCGCCGCCTTCGGCATCCCCGCCGAGGAGGTGGACGGCATGGACACCGAGGCCGTCCGCACCGCCGCGCTGCGCGCCGTCGAGCGGGCCCGCGGCGGCCGCGGCCCGGGCTTCCTGGCCTGCCGCACCTACCGATACGAGGGCCACCACACCATGGAGCGCCGGATGAAGCTGCGCTACCGCTCCCCCGAGGAGGTCGACGCCTGGCGCGAGCGCGACCCGCTCCCCCGGGCCGCCGCCCTGCTCGACCCGGCGACGGTCGCCGAGCTGGACCGCTCGGTGGCCGAACAGCTCGCCGCCGCCGAGGAGTTCGCGCTCGCCTCGGAGCACCCGGACCCGGCGGGCGCACTGGACCACCTGTACGCCGACGGGCTGCGGCCCCGGGCGGGGGCGACGCCGTGACCAGGCTCTCGTACACCAAGGCGCTCAACCGGGCGCTGGCCGACGAACTCGCCGCCGATCCGGCGGTCTGCGTCTTCGGCGAGGACATCGGCGCCGGTCTGGCCGGGCCGACCCTCGGCCTGCTGGACCGCTTCGGGCCGGGCCGGATCGTCGACACCCCGCTCTCCGAGCAGGCCTTCACCTCGATGGCCGTCGGCGCCGCGCTGGCCGGCCGGCGCCCGGTGCTGGAGTTCCAGATCCCGTCGCTGCTGTTCCTGGTCTTCGAGCAACTCGTCAACCAGGCCCACAAGTTCTCGCTGATGACCGGCGGCCAGGCCGCCGTCCCGCTGACCTGCCTGGTTCCCGGCTCGGGCTCCCGGGACGGCTGGGCCGGGCAGCACTCCGACCACCCGTACAGCCTGTTCGCGCACGCCGGGGTGAAGACCGTGGTGCCCGCCACACCGACCGACGCCTACGGGCTGCTGCGCTCGGCGATCCGCGACCCGGACCCGGTCGTGGTGTTCGCGCCCGCCGCCGCGATGCCGGTGCGCGAGACCGTCACCTGGGACCTCGTCCCCGTCCCGCTCGGCCGGGCCCGGATCCACCGGGCGGGCAGCGACGTCACCGTGGTCGCCCTCGGGCACCTGGTGCACGACGCCCTCGCGGTGGCCGAGGAACTGGCGCCGGAGGTCTCGGTGGAGGTCCTCGACCCGCGCACGGTGTACCCCTTCGACTGGCAGGCGCTCGCCGACTCGCTGGAACGCACCGGCCGCCTGGTCGTCCTGGACGACTCCAACCGCAGCTGCGGCTTCGGCGCCGAGGTGCTGGCCACCGCCGCCGAGGAGATGCGCCTGGTCGCCCCGCCCCGCCGGATCACCCGCCCGGACGGCGCCGTCCTGCCCTTCGCCCCCGCCCTCGACCGCGCCGTCCAGCCCGGCCGCGAGCAGCTGCGGCACGCGCTGGACCTCGTGCTGAAGCACCGCTGACCGCGCCCCGAAGCGGCGCAGCCCCCGCGTACCTCGCGCACCCCGAACACGTCGATCGCCCAACAGCCCGACCAAGGAGCCCCGTTGTCCACGAACCGCTACCACTGGGACCGCTCGCACCCCGGCCTGACCAGTCTCCAGCAGGCCATCGACCCGCTGCGCCGCGAGGTGGTCGAGCACTCGGTGTACCGCTCGCTCACCGGCATCGAGCGGGTCCGCACCTTCCTCGGCAGCCACGTCTTCGCCGTCTGGGACTTCATGTCGCTGCTCAAGAGCCTCCAGCGCGACCTCACCTGCGTGGACGTGCCGTGGGTCCCGAACGGCCCGACCGCCAGCCGCCGGCTGATCAACGAGATCGTGCTGGTCGAGGAGAGCGACGAGCTCGGCGAGGGCTACACCAGCCACTTCGAGCTGTACGTCGAGGGCATGCGGCAGGCCGGTGCCGACCCGCGCCCGATCGAGGAGTTCCTGGCCCTGCTGGGCTCCGGCACCGCCGTGCCGGACGCCCTGAAGAACGCCGGAGTGCCGCAGCCCGCCCTGGACTTCACCTCCACCACCTGGTCGATCGTGGAGAACGCGCCGGTGCACTGCCGGGCCGCCGCCTTCGCCTTCGGCCGCGAGGACCTGATCCCGGACATGTTCACCCAGGTCATCCGGATCGACGACCCCGAGGGCGCGCTCACCGTCTTCAAGGACTACCTGGCCCGTCACATCGAGGTCGACGGCGAGCAGCACACCCCGATGGCGATGCAGATGCTGATCGACCTGTGCGGCGACGACCAGGACAAGTGGGACTCCTGCGCCGAGACGGTCCGCACCGCGCTGCGCGCCCGGCTCCAGCTGTGGACCGCGATCGAGCGGTCCTTCTGAGGCCTGCCGGAGGACGTCCGTCGTCACGGTGGAAGGGCGCCCATGGGGAACCGACATCCCCCGTGGGCGCCCTTCCGCCGCCGGGGCCTGCCTTCGCACCCGCACCGGCGGGGCGGCTCAGAGCACCTTGGGCAGCACCCCGGCCGAGGCGGGCGGCCGGTCCCCGGCCCTGCGGAACCGGTGCAGCGCCGCCCGGCCCTCCGCCCCGCGCACCCGGGCGGCGAGTCGGGCCGGCAGCACCACGGTGGCCAGCCGGCCCTCGCCCCGGAACCCCTCGACCGTCCAACAGACCCAGGGAATCGGGTAGTTGGCCGCCGGACTGAACAGCACGGGCCGCTTCCCCTGGAAGCTCACCGCATAGGCGCCGAAGCCGCTCCAGTTGGAGAAGCTGAACCGGCGCGCCGCCGGGTCGAAGCCCAGCGGCACGCAGTCGCGCAGCCGGGAGCGGCCGAGGGTGGCCAGGAACCACAGGTTGGCGCGGAGGTTGAGGTGCGCGGTCGGGAACTCCTCGACCGCCGTGCGCAGTGCGCCCGCGAGCACCGCCGGTCCTTCCTCGGGCCGGTGCGGCAGATGGACCTCGCTGAGGAGGTTGCCGAGCAGCGCGGGCGACAGGCCCAGCCAGCGGCGCGCGTTGACCGGCACGGTCAGCATCCGCTCGGCGTCGTCCCCGTCCAACTCCCGCAGGGTGCTGAGGAGGTGGGCGCAGAGCACATCCCCGGAGGAGAGCCGGCGCCCGGCCGCCAGTCCGAACTCCTCGCGCATCCTGGCCAGTTCGGCGTCGGTGAAGGCGATCTGGACGATCCGGTTGGCGCGTGGCCCGACCGCCACCTCGCGGGCCAGCAGCTCCGCCTCCGCCGCCGAGGGCAGCCGGAAGCCGGGCCGGCCGCAGTCCTCGTCCGGGAGCACCTCGGCCAGCAACTCGTCCTGGTCGTCGACGAGTTCGGCCTTCGGCAGCGGTTCGCCCTCGACCGCCGCGGACCAGGTCCGCAGCAGCAGCATGAAGCTGTGCAGGTCGCCGATCGCATGGTGCCAGGAGCAGCCGAGCACCGTGCCGCCGTCGGCCGTGCGGGTGAGGCGCACGGTGAGCAGCGGGACGCCGCCGTCACGGGCGGCGGGGGCGTCCAGCGGGGCGACCAGTTCGGCGCCGGCCGCCGTCGCCCGGCCCATCGCCTCGGCGAGCGTGCCCTCCACGGTGTAGACCTCGAACGGCACGCCGGTGTCGTCGCAGACCGCCTCCAGGACGCCCTCGACGGTGCGCAGCCTTCCGGCGAAGACCGGCACCCGCTCCAGCGCCCGGGCCAGGCCGGCGGCGAGCCGGTCGTCGTCCAGCGGGTGCTCGAAGCAGAGCACGACCGAGACGGCGAGGTCGGCGAGCATGGTGTCCATCAGCCCGCAGCGCAGCACCCGGCCGGTGGCGTGCCCGGCCCGGACGGTCCGGGATCTTCGCAACTGCGGCCAGATGCTCATGGGTTCCGTTCCGAAGCACTCGACGACTCCCGGTGACGCGCGGGCGCGTTCCGGCGGCGCGCGATCCGCGGGCACGCCGAACGATAGTGGCGCGCGGAGGCAGTGGTCCAGTCCAATCCCGCACTCCGGCAGGGCTCTTCGGCCGGTGCGGCGACAGCGACGGCGATAGAATGCGCAGCATGGGAGAGCGCCCCGGCGCACCCTCCGCGCCGCCCCTCGTCCTGGTCACCGGCACCGCGTCGCGGGTGATCGACCCGACCCGGGCCTACCACCTCGGCCGCGACCCGACCAGCGAGATCGTCCTGGACGACCCCCGGGTGTCCTGGCACCACGCGATCCTGCGCGCCACCGGAGGGCACTGGCTGCTGGAGGACGTGGACAGCACCAACGGCACGTACGACGAGGGCCGGCGGGTCAGCCGCGAGGAGGTCGGCCCGGGCACCCGGCTGCGCTTCGGCGACCCGGCCGACGGCCCGTCCGCGGCCTTCGCCGGCCTTCCGGCACCCACCGCGCACAAGCGGCCGTCGCTGGTCGCCCCGCACCTCTCCGGCACCTTCCGCCGCCCGAGCGCCGTCCACCGGCTGCTCGGCCGCACCGTCCGGATCGGCCGCTCGCGCGACAACGACCTGGTCCTGGACAACCTGGTGGTCTCCCGGTACCACGCCGAACTGCGCGCGCTGCCCGACGGCGGCCACGAGATCGTCGACCTGGACAGCCACAACGGCACCTACCTCAACGGCCGCCCCGTCCAGCGCGCCCCGGTCGGCCCGGCGGACATCGTCGGCATCGGCCACTCCGCGCTCTGCCTGGCCGACGGCCGGCTGGTCGAGTACACCGACACCGGCGAGGTCTCCCTGGACGTCCGGCACCTGGTGGTCCGGGTCGGCCCCGACCACCGGGTGCTGCTGGACGACGTCGGCTTCCCGCTCGCCGAGAAGGCGCTGCTCGCGGTGGCCGGGCCGAGCGGCGCGGGCAAGTCCACCCTGCTCAACGCGCTCACCGGGCTGCGCCCCGCCGACCAGGGCACGGTGCTGTACGACGGGCGCGACCTCTACCGCGACTACGCCGAGCTGCGCCGCCGGATCGGCCTGGTGCCGCAGGACGACATCCTGCACACCCAGCTCACCGTCCACCGCGCCCTGTCCTACGCCGCCGAGCTGCGCTTCCCCGGCGACACCGAGCCGCACGAGCGGGAGGCCCGGGTCCGCGAGGTGATCCACGAACTGGGCCTGGACGGCCGCGCCGACCAGGTGATCGCCAGCCTCTCCGGCGGCCAGCGCAAACGGGTCAGCGTCGCGCTGGAGCTGCTCACCAAGCCGTCCCTGCTCTTCCTCGACGAGCCGACCTCCGGGCTGGACCCGGGCATGGAGCGCTCGGTGATGCGGATGCTGCGGGGGCTCGCCGACGACGGCCGGACGGTGGTCGTGGTGACGCACAGCGTGCTGAGCCTGAGCGTCTGCGACCGGCTGCTGGTGCTGGCCCCGGGCGGGCGGACGGCGTACTACGGGCCGCCCGGCGAGGCGCTGGGCTTCTTCGGCTACGAGGAGTGGCCGGAGGCCTTCGAGGCCTTCGAGGACGAGGACCACGACACCTGGCAGCAGCGGTTCCGCGGCTCCCCGCAGTACGCGCGCTACGTGGCGGCCGAGGGCGGGCCGACGCCGTCGCCCCGTCCGCACCCGACCCCGCACGAGCCCGCCGCGTCGGCCACGCCCGCCCTTCCCGCCGCTCCCGCCGCTCCCGTGATCGACTGGGGCAAGCCGCAGGGCTGGTTCTCCCAACTGGGCACCCTGGTACGCCGGTACACCGCGGTGCTGGCCGCCGACCGGCTCTTCCTCACCATCATGGTGGTGCTGCCCTTCGTGATCGGCCTGATGTGCCGGGCGATGGCCGGCTCCCGGCTCTCCCCCGACAACGCCGTCAACTGCCTGCTCACGCTCTGCATCGGCGGGCTGCTCACCGGCGCCGCCAACTCGGTGCGCGAGCTGGTCAAGGAGCGCGCGATCTACCGGCGGGAGCGGGTGGTCGGGCTGTCCAGATCGGCCTACCTGGTCTCCAAGGTGGTGGTGCTCGGCACGGTCACCGTGGCCCAGGCCGCGGTGCTGACCGTGGTCGGCCTGGCCGGGGTGGACCTCTCCTTCGCGGTGCCGACCGGGGTGGTGATGCCGCAGCTGCCCGAACTGATCCTCGCGGTCGCGCTGCTCGCCTTCTCGGCGATGATGCTCGGCCTGGTGGTCTCGGCACTGGTGGGCAAGGAGGAGGCCACCATGCCGCTGCTGGTGCTCCTCTCGGTGGTGCAGATCGTCTTCAGCGGCCTGATGCTCAAGCTGCACGGCGTCCCGGGGCTGGAGCAGTTCGCCTGGCTGGTCCCGTCGCGCTGGGGCCTGTCGGCGATGGCGCGCACCGTCGAGCTGCACGGCATCTTCCCGAACGCGATCACCGCCGACCCGATGTTCCGGCACCAGCGCTCCGGCTGGCTGGTGGGCATCGCGCTGCTGCCCGCGCTCTCGCTGCTGTACGGCCTGGTGGTGCTGGCCCTGCTGCGGCGACACGAGCCGAGCATCATGCGGCGCTAGCGGAAGGGCGACCGCCGCATGGACGAGTTCGCGTTCCGCCCCACCCACGTCGCCCCGCCGGACGGGATGGCCTCCTGGGCGGCACCCGACCCGGCCCGGCCCGACGCCCGGCTCGACGCGCTGCTGCCGCTGCAGCTGCTCGACCGCCGGGGCGACTGGGCGCGGATCCTCTGCTCCAACGGCTGGACCGCCTGGGTGGACGGCCGCCTGCTGGTCGCGCTGCCGCAGCCACCGCCCGCCGCCGGCGGCCCGCCCGCGCGGACCGCCGACCCGCGACCGGCGCTCGCCGAGGCCGGGGGCGCGCTCGACCGTTACCGCGCCCTGCTGGAGGACCTCGCCGGTGGCGCCCTCGACCTGGGGGCCTTCCGGGAGCGCACCCGGGGCCTGCGGATCGGCCTGGTGGTGGACGGCGAGGCGGTCTGGCTGTTCGACCCGGTGCACGACCGCTGGTGCTACGGCGACGGGCTCCAGCTCCAGACGTACGCGGCCACCGACCGGCCCAGCCCCTCGCCCGTGCCGTCGCCCGCGCCCGCGCACGGCCCGTCCGCGGCGGGCCCGTCCGCCCCCACCCGGACCGGTGAGCCGTGACCTCCGCCGAGCGCGACGGCGTCGAGCGGCCGTCCGCCGCACGCGACGCCCCTGAGCGGGACGCCCCCGAGCGGGACGCCACCGGTCTGCCCGCCGGGCTGGTCGGGCGGCGGGTGGCCGGCTACCGGCTGGAGAACGAGATCGGGCGCGGCGGCATGGCCGTGGTCTACCGGGCCAAGGACCTGCGGCTCGGCCGGACCGTCGCGGTCAAGCTGCTCGCCCCCGAGCTGGCCCGCAACGAGGTGTTCCGGCAGCGGTTCATGCACGAGTCGGAGGCCGCCGCCGCGATCGACCACCCGCACATCATCCCGGTGTTCGAGGCGGGCGAGCAGGACGGCATCCTGTACCTCGCGATGCGCTACGTGGAGGGCGGCGACCTGCGCGCCCTGATCAACCGCTCCGGCCCGTTCCCGGTCGGGCGGGCCGTCCGGTTCGCCCTCCAGATCGCCTCGGCACTGGGCGCCGCGCACGACCACGGCCTGGTGCACCGGGACGTCAAGCCGGGCAACGTACTGGTCGCCGCCGGGACGGACAGCGAGCACCCCGAGCACCTGTACCTGGCGGACTTCGGCCTGACCAAGAAGTCCCTCTCGCTCAGCGGGCTGACCACCGTCGGCCAGATCGTCGGCACGCTCGACTACGCGGCGCCCGAGCAGATCTCCGGCAGGCCGCTGGACGGGCGCTGCGACCAGTACGGCCTCGGCTGCGTGGTCTTCGAGATGCTCGCGGGCGCCCCGCCGTTCCGCCGGGAGAGCGACCTCGCGCTGCTCTGGGCGCACCTCAACGACCCGCCGCCCGCGCTGCGCGACCACCGGCCCGACCTGCCGGCCGCCGTCGGGGCGGTGGTCGCCCGGGCGCTGGCCAAGACGCCCGGGGAGCGGTACCCGAACTGCCTGGACTTCGTCGCCGAGCTGCGCGCGGCGAGCACCGCCGCCGCGCCGGAACCGTGGCGCGCCGACGGGCCGCCCACCCGGGTCGTCCCCGCGCTCACCCCCGACCCGCCCCCGGTGCCCGGGCCGCCCGCCTGGGCCGCACCGGTCGTCCACCCGCCGCCGTCGCCGCCCGCAGGGAGCCGTCCGTCATGAACGCCGTGAGCCAGGTCTTCGCCGTGGTCGCCGCGGCGATCCACCTGATCGTCTGGCCGCTGGAGAGCTTCCTGTACGGGCATCCGCGGGTGCGCCGCGTGCTGACCGGCAGCACGGCGGACGCCCCGGAGGTCCGGCTGTGGCGCGTCAACGTCGGTTTCTACAACCTCTTCCTGGCCCTCGGCCTGGTCGCCGGCCTGGTCCTGCTGCACACCGGACACCCGGGGGCCGGGCGGGCGGTGGTGCTCTACGTCGCCGCGTTCATGGTCGCGGGCGGGATCACCCTGTTCACCTCGGAGCCGAAGCTGTGGCGCGGTGCACTCGGCCAGGCCGTCCCGGCGGCGATCATCCTTCTGACGGAGGCTTTCTGACGTTTCATCACCATCTCTTCAGGCGTGCGGCTAAACTCCGCCTACCCCGCGACGGTCGCGGCGGCTGGGGGTGGCAGCAGTGGCGAAGATCCCGATCACCGACCGGTACGTCGTCGGCCTCGGCTGTCGGGTGAGCGTCCAGCAGGGCCTCACCTCGACGAAGGTCAGCTGGAGCGTCGCACACCTGCCGGAGGGCGGCTCGCCCCGGCCCACCGGCGGCAACAAGGAGATCGGCGTCATCTGCCCGCGCTGCCGGCGTTCCTTCTCCGTCCGGGTGGAGACCGCCACCAGGGCGCGGGTCAAGCGGCTGGTCCACCGGACGGTGGGCTGGCTGCTGGTGCTCTCGCTGCTGGCCCTCGTCCCGATGCTGGTCCAGCTGGGCGGCCGGACCGTCGAGGAGGGCGACGACCAGGCCGTCGACAACATCGGTCTGCTCTTCACGCTGGCCGCCGCGGGCGTGGTCGTCGGACCGTCGCTGCTTCTCAGCGCGGGCATCCACGACGGCATCGGGAAACTCCGGCTCATCCGGGCCGACGGCCGCAAGACCATGTGGGTGCGGGGCCACCGGCTGTTCTGAGCCGGGCCACGCCCCCGCACCCGTCACCCGGCGTCCGCCGGTACCTCGCCGCGGTGCCGCACCCGGGTGGCGAGCAGGGCGCCGAGCGCGCCGGTCAGCAGCCCCCAGCCCGCCGCGAGCGGCACCGCCGTCCAGAGCACCGGTCGCAGGGTGAGACTGCCGCCGCCCAGCCCGGCCAGCGGGTTGCCGCCGCCGAGCACGGCGCCCAGCAGGTCGCCCAGGCCGCCCTGGCCGAGGCCGACACCGAGCACGGAGAGCCCGTAGTCGGCGTCCACCCGGGTCCACAGACCCACCAGCAGCACGGTGACGGCGGTGGCGAGCGCGAACCGGACGGCGTGCCGCCAGGGCCGGACGGTGCGCGGCGCGCGGCGGGCCGCCAGGAAGGCGGCGGCGAGCAACAGGACGGCGGCCAACGGCAGCAGCCACCAGCTGCGGGCGTCCTGCTCCGCGAGGGCGCCGAGGTCGATGGTCGCCGGCCCGCCCCCGGGGGTGCGCAGCACCGCGCTGAGCGGCTTGGGGACGGGCAGGCCGAGCCCGCCGACCAGCCGCCCGTGCCACGTGGCGCCGAGCCCGATGCCGAAGGCCAGCCAGACCAGGTCGGGCAGCGCGAGCAGCACCACGGCCAGGGTCTGCCGGGGGTTCCCGTGCACGACCGCGGTCAGCACCCCGGCCACCGCACCGATCGCCAGGTACGCCAGCAGGACCAGCCAGAGCGCGAACGCGGGCGGGCGGACGGCGAGTTGGTAGCGCACCAGGGCGGGCGGCAGCGGGGCCCGCCGGGACACCGCGAAGGTGACCGCGAACACCACCAGCAGCCAGGCCAGCCCGATGCCCACGGTGGTCGGGCCGTCCGCGCGGAAGCCGAGCTCCGGGGTCAGCCCGAGCGCGCCGCCGATCGACTGGGCCAGGTCGCCGCCGAGCGGGACGACGAAGCTGTGCCGGGCGCCGAGGGTGAGCAGCACCAGGGCGAGCACCCAGAGCAGCACCGTCCGGCCGATCCGCCCGAGCAGCTCACCGCCGCCCGCGACCGCGCGGAAGCGCAGCTGGCGCAGGAACACCTCGGCCATCGCGACCGCGCCGACCACCGAGACGCTCAGCGGCATCGCGCTGATCCCGGCCCCGACCGCCGCGAAGTCCCCGGCGCCGCCGTCGAGTTCGACAGTGCCGCCGACGGCGAGCGCGAGCGTCGCGGCCAGCACGGCGGGGAAGCCGCCATCCGGGAGGTCGTCGGCGCCGGCCAGCCAGAGACCGAGTGCGGCCACCGCCGCCATCGCGACCAGCCCGGCCAGCACGACGGCGAGCGCGTCCAGCCAGCCGCGTACGGCGCCGGGCGGACCCGCGGCCCGGGTGGTGGGCTGCTGCATGCCGCCTCCTCGTCGCTCGCGGGGTGCACAGGGGTCCGGCCCGGGCGCGGCGCGATCGATCTCCGATCTACGCCCGTTCTACGTCCGGTCGACTCCCGGCCGGGTTCCGACCGGGTTCCGGCCGGGTTCCGACCGGGTTTCCAGGGTGGCCGACGGTCGGCGGGCACGCTCGGCGACGCCCCGGCACCTGCTGTTGCGGCGAACGGGGCAACGGGGGAGAAAGGGAAGCCACTGGCAGGAGCCTCCCGAGCCGGCCCCGGTCGGCCGACCGCCTGCGAAACGGAGCCTCGATGACCGCCCAACCGCCTCCGTCCGGCCTGCCCGACCCGCCCGGTGAACCTCCGCACGGTCCGCCGTCCGGTCCCCCGTCCGGGCCGTTGGCCGGTCGACCGTCCGGCGGCGGTACGGCCGGTCCGCCGTCCACGCCCCCTCCGCCCTCGGGCCCGTCCGGGGCCGCCGGGGCGGGTGGGGCCGGGAGTGCGAGTGGTCCCGGCGGCGCGAGCGGACCGGGCGGGCCGTCCGGACCGGGCGGCGCGGGCGGGCCCGGCGGGCCGTCGTCCGGCGGGCCCGGACGCGGGACGCGCACGCCGTGGTGGCGCTCCGGGAAGGGGCTGGCGCTGGCGGCGGGCACGGTGGCGGTGGCCGTGGTGGCCACCGTGCTGATCGTCGACAACCAGGGCGGCAACCACCCGGCCGTGCCGACCGCGAACGAGGTCGCCCTGCAGGCCCCGACCGATCCCGGGCCGGACCCGTTCACCCCGTCGGTGGAGACCCAGGGGGTGAGCGCCCCCGCACCCGGCTCCGCCGTCCCGACCCCCGCTCCGACCCCCGCACCAACCGTCACCCCGACGGCGCAGCACCCGGGCGGCGCCTCGTCCCGGAGCGGTTCGCCGACCGCGCTCCACAGCGTCGAGGGCAGCTCGGCCGGGCTGTACGCCGGGTCGATGGGCAAGCCGAGCTGCGACACCGAGCGCCTGGTCGGGATGCTCTCGACCGGGGACACCGGGCGCGCCTGGGCCTCCGCCGCCGGCATCGCGCAGGCCGACGTCCCCGGCTACCTGCGCTCGCTGACCTCCGCCTACCTGCGGGTGGACACCCGGGTGACCAACCACACCTACAAGAGCGGCGCGGTGGTCGAGTACCAGTCCGCACTGCAGGCGGGCACCGCCGTCCTGGTGGACGCCCAGGGCGTGCCCCGGGTGCGCTGCTCCTGCGGCAACCCGCTGAAGCCGCCGGCGCTGGTGAGCAACGCGAGGTACACCGGGAAGGCCTGGGCGGGCTTCCAGCCGTCCACGCTGATCATCGTGGTGCCGGCAGCCCGACCGGTGACCGAGATCATCCTGGTGAACGTCGAGACCGGCGGGTGGTTCTCCCGGATGACCGGGCGGGTCGAGGTCGTGGACCGACCGGCCGAACCGCCGAAGGGGCCCCTGGAGCCCGGCATCCCGCCGCCGGGCCCGTGGACGCCGTCCACACCCTCGGCCACCTCCTCGACCTCCCCCGGTACGACGTCCCCCGGCACGACCTCGCCCGGCGAAACGTCGCCGGGTGCAACATCGCCGGGCACGACCCCACCCGGCACGCCATCGCCCGGCACGCCGACGAGTTCGGGTGCCACCCCCTCGGGCTCCACAGGCGCCGGAGTCACCTCCTCGGGCCCGACGACCCCCGGAGCCACGTCCCCGACCAGCTCGGGTCAGCCGCCGGGGACGGCCACGACGACCAGCACTCCGCCCCCGTCCACGATGACCACCGGCACGCCGACTCAGACTCAGACACAGACGCCGACACCGGTCACCAGGACGCCCTCCCCCGCGACGACGACCACCGCCGTCACGACGGCAACCGGGACCACGGCGACCACCACCACCGCCCAGGCGCCGACCGCGACCTGCGCGAGCACCGCGCCGTCCACCCTGCCGCCCTGCCCGACCGCGAGTGCCGCCACGCCGAGCTGACCCGGCGCACGCCCCGCTGCCATCGACCCTCACCCGGTCGGTGGCAGCGGCGCGCCTCAGGGCAGCAGCACCTTCGCGTCCTCGGGCCCGAGCACCCGGCCGTCCGCCGAGCGCACCTCGACCCGCGCGACGGGCGCACCGGACTCGCGGTCCACCAGGCGCGCCCGGGGCTCGCCCTCCTCGAAGAACCACTGGTCGCCCCACTGCCGCAGCGCCGTGATCACCGGGAACAGCGCACGGCCCTTCTCGGTGAGCACGTACTCCTGGTACGGGCTGCCGTCGGCGGCCGGCGCGAGCTCGAACACGCCGTTGGCGACCAGGCCGGCCAGGCGGGAGGACAGGATGTTCTTGGCCAGGCCGAGGTTCTTCTGGAACTGCCCGAAGCGGCGCAGTCCGTCGAAGGCGTCACGGACGATCAGCAGCGTCCAGCCGTCGCCGACGACGTCGAGCGGACGGGCGACCGGGCAGGCCGATTCCTCGTGCGTGGTGCGTTTCGGCACTTCTCCCACCTCTCAGCTCTCACCGGTCGGCGCCCAGCGTACCGATCAGAGCGTGGTTGCTTATTAAAACCAGGGTATGCCATTGTGTCGCGGTAGCACTTTGAAACCACCATGCCCCTTCGAGGGAGTCCGCCCATGACCTCACCCGCCCGCGCGTCCGCCGACGAGCCGACCGCCGACGCCCAGGCCAAAGCCCCGGCCGACACCCCCACCGGGGCCCCGCCGCGCGGCCTGTCACCGGCCGTCGCCTGGCTGCTCTCCGTCGCCTGCGGCCTCGCCGTGGCCAACGTCTACTACTCGCAGCCACTGCTCGACCTGATCGCCCGGGACTACGGCATCGCCCCGGCGACCATCGGCCTGGTCGGCACCCTCACCCAGACGGGCTACGCCCTCGGCCTGCTCCTGCTCGTGCCGCTCGGCGACCACGTCAACCGCCGCACCCTGATCACCTCCCAGCTCGGCCTGTCCGTCCTCGCCCTCCTCGCCGTCGCACTCGCCCCCTCCGCTCCGCTGCTGCTCCTCGCGATGGCCGCCGTCGGCGTCCTCGCCGTCGTCGCCCAGGTGGTCGTCGCCTACTCCGCCCAACTCGCCGCCCCGGGCGACCAGGGCCGGGTGGTCGGCACCGTGACCAGCGGCATCGTGGTCGGCATCCTGCTCGCCCGCACCGTCGCCGGGACCATCGGCGACCTGGCCGGCTGGCGCGCCGTCTACGTGGTCTCCGCCGTCGCCACCGCCGCCATGGCCCTCGCCGTCGCGGCCGCCGTCCCGTCCGAGCGGCACCGGGCGGCCGAGCGGATCGGCTACCCGCGGTTGGTCGGCTCGGTGTTCACGCTCTTCGCCCAGGAGCGCGTGCTCCGGGTCCGGGCCGTCCTCGCGCTGCTCGCCTTCACCTCCGTCACCGTGCTGCTCACCCCGATGGTGCTCCCGCTCGCCGCGCCTCCCTTCAACCTCAGCCACACCCAGATCGGGCTCTTCGGCCTGGCCGGCGCCGCCGGAGCGCTCGGCGCCGGATACGCCGGCCGCCAGGCCGACCGCGGCCGCGCCGAACGCACCGCCGGCATCGGTCTGCTGGCCATGCTGGTCGGCTGGCTCCCGGCCGCACTGCTGCCCCACTCGGTCTGGTGGCTGGTGCTCGCCATGGTGGTGATCGACTACGGCCTGCAGTCCGTCCACGTCGCCAACCAGCACCTCCTCTACCAGGTCCGCCCGGAGGCGCAGAGCCGCCTGACCGCCGGCTACATGCTGCTCTACTCCGCCGGGTGCGGCGCGGGCGCGATCCTGTCCACCGTCGTCTACGACCACGGCGGCTGGACGGCCGTCTGCCTGCTCGGCTCCGCCACCAGCCTCACCGCGCTCGGCTACTGGTGGACGGCGGCCCGCCGCTGACGGCCGATCGGCCACCGGCCCCGGCGCCTACGCGCATGCCACCTACGCGTCCGCCACCGGCGCCTCCGCCGACGACGCCGCGGCGAGGACCTCCCGCAGCGTCCGTATGCCCTCGCGCCAGGCCGCCGCCTCCCCCGACTCGTCCCACAGCTCCGCGAGCTCCGACTCCTCCGCGACCACCCGGTCGAGCGCCGCCACCGCGAGCGGGCGCAGCTCGGCGGAGAGCGGCGGGACCGGCTCCTTGGGCCCGTAGGCACTGGTCACCGCCGCCCCGCCCGGGCACTGCGCCGCCACCAGCGCGGCGGAGGCGACCGCCTCCACCGCCTCGTCCGAGTCCAGGAACTCCTCCGCCCGGACTGCGTACAGCAGCGCCGACCGGAGCAGCGCCTCCCGCTCGCCCGGCGCCGCGTCGTCCAGTCCGCCGCAGAAGTCCGCCGCCGAGTCGTTGTCGAAGTGCCCGATGTCCCAGGTGCCCATGCCGATCCCCTCACGCCGTTCGTGTTCGTGTGCGACGGATGCTTGCACACGGCACTGACAATCGGCCGGGCCGACGGATATTCGCTGGTCAGGGCCGACCGCGGTGGGGCAGAGTGCCCCCATGACCACGATTCAGGGGCTGGACCGGGACGGGTACATCGCACGGGAGGGCTCGCTCGACCGCGTGCCGCCGGCGTTCACGCCGGTGGTCGCCGCCGCCCGGGAGCGGATCGCCGCGGCCTTCGCCCCCGACCGGCTGCACAGCGCCTACCTCTACGGCAGCCTCCCGCGCGGCACCGCCACCCCCGGCGTCTCCGACCTCGACCTGCTGCTCGCCCTGCGCCACGAGCCCACCGCCGCGGACCGGGCGGAGGCCGACGCCCTCGAAGCCGCGCTCGACGGGGAGTTCGCGCAGGTGAACGGGGTCGGCGTGGTGCTGGCCGGCACGGACACCCTGCTGAGCGAGCTCGAACGCCACGACCTCGGCTGGTTCGTCGCCTGCCTCTGCACCCCGCTGCTCGGCGAGGACCTCGCCGCCCGGCTCCCCCGCTACCGCCCCACCTCGCTGCTCGCCCGGGAGACCAACGGCGACCTGGCCCTGGTCCTCCCGCTCTGGCACGAGCGCCTGGCCGCCGCCACCACGGAGGCCGAACTGCGCGGCCTCACCCGCGCCGTCTCCCGCCGCCTCGTCCGCACTTGCCTCACCCTGGTCATGCCCCGCTGGGGCGGCTGGACCAGCGACCTCGCCGCCTCCGCCGAGATATTCGCCGGCTACTACCCCGAGCGCGCCGCCCAAGCACGCCTCGCCGCCGCCCTCGCCCGCGGCCGCACCCCCGACCGGGCCGCCCTCACCGTGCTCGTCGACGACCTGGGCCCCTGGCTCGCCGCCGAGTACGCCGCCGTCCACGGCGTGAAGGCACCGCGCCCGTGACGGCGCCGCGCCCGTGACGGAACCGCACCCGGACGGCCGGCCCTACGGCCCGGACCACCGGTGCGTCCCGCTCCCGCCGGCCCACGGCACGCTCGTCCCGGACGTCGTCGGCGGGCGGACCGGGTACGTCGAGGCCCTCGACCCGGCGGCCGCTCCGGGGCACCAGCCCCGGCCGGGGCTGAACTCCCCACCGCCGCAGGGGCTTCAGTCCACGCACGGGATCCCGCCCGCCTTCACCGCCGGCCCCTGCATCGGCAGCCCCGCCGCCGAGTCGGCGGAGGTCTCACCCGGCGCGCCCGACGGCACGGCCGTCGGGCTCGGGGTGCGGGAGACGGCGAGGGTGAGCAGGACGCGGCCCGCGGGGATCCCCGACGAGAAGACCGCGTTCACCCCGTAGCGGGCGGCGAGGCGCTGCGCCTCGGCCTTGGCCCCGGCTCCGTACCCGACCGCGGTGGCCCGGGTCCTGGCCGGGGCGTCGCCGATCCGGCCCGTCTGGTAGCCGAGTTCGGCCAGCGCCCGGGACTCGTTGGCCGCCGCCCCCGCCCCCGCGACCGCGTTGATGTCGACCACCGCCTTGGGCGTCGCGCTCGGCGTCGGGGTCGCGGAGGGCGACGGGGCCGGGTCGCCCGGCGCGTCCCCGGACGGCGCGACGGGCACGACGGCGGGGACGGCCGGCGCCGGCTCGTGCTTGAAGAGCTGCCGGACGATCTTCCTGATCAGGTCCGGATTGACGGTGTTGACCTCCTGCCCGCCGACCGTCTTGAAGCCGCTGATCGGCAGGGTGTTGAACTCCACGTTGCCGCCGGTCAGGTTGGGCGCCTGCTGGGCGAAGTCGAGGATGTTCCACTCGTTGTCGATGACCACGTCCTTCTTCACCACCGCGAACAGCTTCTGCATCTGCCCGAGGTCGTTCAGGATGCCCTGCTGCTTGAGCCGGTACTCGACGGAGGAGAGGAACGCCTGCTGCCGGTGGGTGCGGTCGAGGTCGCCGTTGGTGAGGTGGTGGCGCTGGCGGACGAAGGAGAGCGCCTGCGCGGCGTCGAGGGAGCTGATCCCGGCCGGGAGCTTGAGGCCGGTGCCGCCGCCCTCGTGGGTGGCGGTCCGGGCGATGATCGGGTCGTCCACGGGGTGGTTGAGGCAGACCTGGACCGGCTCGACCGCCTTGGCGATGTCGTAGAAGCCGATCAGGTTCACCTCCGCGAAGTGGTCGATCGGGACGTCCAGGAAGCTCTGCACGGTCCGGATGGTGGCCGAGCGGCCGGCCTCGCGGCTCTGCCGTTCCAGCGCCGCCTTGGAGAGCCCCTTGCCCGCCAGCTTCTGCTCGGCGGCCTCCTTGGCGATGCCGTACGCCTCCTTGATCTTGTGCATCTTCCCGTCCGCGCCGACGGTCTGCACGTAGTCGTCGCGCGGGACGGAGAGCGCGGTGACCTTGCCGCCGTTGGCCGGGATGTGCAGCACGATCAGGGCGTTGGTGTTGTACCCGCCGATCTCGCTGGAGCCGGCGTGCAGTTCGTCCTCCACGAACTGCCGGGGCAGGTCGTTGCCGTCCATGTCCTTGCGGCTGTCCAGGCCGATCAGCAGCAGGTTGACGGACTTGTCGAGGTGCGGCGGGGCGTTCTTCCTGGCCTCGCTCAGCGCGGTGGACTTGATCATGCCGTCGTCCAGGCTGCGGTACTCGTACCAGGTGAAGCCGCTGGCGCCGAGCACCGCGACCGAGACGGTGCAGGCCAGGGTGCGCCCGGCGACGGTCAGCGGGGCGGCGGCGCGGCGCGGGTCGTAGCCGCGCCGGCCGCGCGGACCGCGCTGCCCGTGTTGGCCGCGGCCGCCGGTACGGCTGTTGCCGCGCTCAGCCACGGCGGCCCCTTCCGACCGGGACAGCCGTCCTGCCGGTCCGCCGGCGCTCCGGCACCGCCCGGCGGCGGGCCGCCGTGACACGGACCGCGACCACGACGAGCGCCACCGCCACGGCCGCGGCCATCACCGGGAACGCCCCGACCACCCAGCGCAGCGCGCCGGTGCCGAGGTTCCTCCCCTGGTACTTCCCGGGGTGCGCCAGGTACTCGACGCCCGAGGCGGTGAGCAGCACCACGACCGGAGCGGCCGTCACCACCCACCACCGGCCGGTGCGGCTGCAGAGCAGCGCCGCGGCCGCCGTCCCGAGCACCGAGCCCACCGCGAACAGGAGGCCGACGCCCGGCCCGTCGAGTTCGTCCGCGACCGCTCCGAGCAGCGGCAGCCCGACCGCCGAGAACGCGGCCGCCGTCCCGCCGCGCCGGCGCGCCTGCTGCCTGCGGCGGGCCGCCCCGGGGCGCGGCGACCGGACCTGCCGGGGCGCCGCGGTGTCCGCGCGCCTCCCGGGGGCGCCTGCGGCTCCCGCACCGGCCGGCCAGGAGCGCTGGGCGGGCAGGGCGCGGTCCTCGGTGCGGGGCCCCGCGTCCTGGTACGGCGTTCTCGCCCGCTGACCGGCCATGCGCACTTCCCTCGATCGTTGCGGCTGCGGCGGCGCGATCGCACCACCGCGCGTGCCGGGACGCCGTCGGTCCTGCCGGGGCCCTGGCGGCGCCCTGGTGACGTCCTGGTGGGGACCAAGCCTCTACATTGCTGTAGAGGTTGGGCTGGAGCATACAAAACCCATTTCAGCAAAGTCATCCGCTGCCACCCGGCAGCGACCGACCGCCTGGTGGACCGTCGTTAGGATGGTCATGATCCCCGCCACGTCGGCACACCATCAGGAACGCATCAGAGGAGCAGAGCGTCACCATGTTTGAGAGTCTGAAGAACCTCGCGGGCAAGGCCACCGACCTCGCCCGTGACCACGGCGACGTGATCGGGCAGGGCCTGGACAAGGTCGGCGACGCGATCGACGACCGCACGGACGGCAAGTACAGCGGGCAGATCGACACCGGCGTCGAGAAGGCGAAGGACTTCCTGCGCAACCTCGACGGCGACCAGAAGCCCGCCGAGTAACCTGCCGCAGGACACGATCGGCCGCACGACGGTCGAACGACCGCACGGGCGAACGGGGAGGGGCGGCAGCGGTGAGCGAGGAGAAGAAGGGGCCGGGCTGGGGGCAGTGGCTGGTGCTCACCGTCGCGGTCGTGGTCGGGCTGGGCCTCCTGCGCGGCAACGACCACGACGGCGCGGCCTCCACCGACCCCTCCCCGACCGCCGCCGCCCCGTCCGTCCCCGGGTCCGGCGGCGCGCCGTCGGCCGGCGGCTCCGCGAAGCCGTCGAAGCCCTCGGGCCGCTACGACCCGGCCGACTACGCGGAGCCGGTCCGCCGGTACGCCACCGAGGCCGGGGTCAACCCGCAGCTGCTGATGGCGATCCTCTACAACGAGTCGTACAAGCCGCACGACCCCGAACTCGAACGGGCCTGGCAGCGCGGCAAACCGGACGCCTCCTTCGGCATCGCCAACATGCACCGGGCCGCCTTCGACGACACCAAGCCCGGCCGCCCCTTCGCCTCCCGGCAGTGGGAGGAGCTCCCGGACGACCGGGACCTGGCCGTCCAGGCGGCCGCCTGGCACCTGCACGACCTCGCCGCCCAACTTCCCGCGCGCCCGGGCGTGTCGCTCAGCCGGGACGAACTGGTCGCCCTCGGCTACAACGCGGGCGCGGGCAACATGCTGGCCTTCGCCCGGGGCGTCAAGATCGGCTCCCAGGCGCAGTCCTACCTCGACCGCCTGCGGGACAACTGGTCGAAGTCCGGCGAGGCCGTGAAGTAGCGCCTCCGGGCGGTCAGCTGACGGCGATCCGGGCGGACCAGACCCTCCGCCAGGCCAGCGCGTCGGCGACCCCCTCGGCGATGCCGCGCCGCGGCTGCCAGCCGAGCAGGTCCCGCGCGGTGTCCACGACGGCGTAGCAGCCGATCACGTCCCCGGGCCGCGGCCCGGCCTCCCGCACCTCGAGGCTGGCGCCGACGGCCTGTTCGAAGGCGGCGATCAGCTCCCGCACGGTGGTCCCGTCGCCGGTGCCGACGTTGATCACCCGGTAGCGGTCCGCCACGCCCGGGGCGATCACCTCGTCGAACCGGAGCAGCGCCGCGACGTGCGCCTCGGCGAGGTCCTGGACGTGGACGTAGTCGCGGATGCCGGAGCCGTCGCGGGTCGCCCAGTCGGTGCCGGTCACGGTGAACGGGGTGCCGGTGGTGTGCGCCTCGATCAGCTTGCCGAGGGCGTGGGTGGGCCGGAGGTCCTGGAGGCCGGTGCGCAGCTGCGGGTCGGCGCCGATCGGGTTGAAGTAGCGCAGGGCGATGACGCGTTGGCGCTCGGCACCCTCGCCCCTGGTCCAGTCCTGGAGGACCTGCTCCATCATCTGCTTGGTGCGCGCGTACGGGCTGCCGGCGTCGACCGGGCTGCTCTCGTCGACCCGGGCGTCGGGGGTGGGGGCGTAGATCGAGGCGGAGCTGCTGAAGACGACCCGGGTGCAGCCGTGGCGCTGGAGGGCGTCCAGGAGTTCGACCGTCTTGGCGACGTTCTCCCGGTAGTAGTACAGCGGCTTGGCCACGGACTCCGGTACGACGATCTTCGCGGCGCAGTGCACGGTGGCGTCGATGTCGGGGTGCTCGGCGAAGATCCGGTCGAGCAGGGCCGCGTCGGCGATGTCGCCCCGGTAGAAGAGCCGGTCCGCGACGAACTCGGTCCGCCCCCGGGAGAGGTCGTCCAGCACGACCGGGGTGATCCCCCGGTCGAGCAGGGCGGAGGCGACGGTGCTGCCGATGAATCCCGCGCCGCCGGTGATCAGGACCTTCTTCATGCGCGAGCGCTCCCTTGCGGTCGTGCGGGCGCCCGGTGGCGCCCCGGGACCGGAAGGGACGGCGG
The DNA here is from genome assembly GCF_042789775.1 of Kitasatospora sp. NPDC056800. NCBI lineage: Bacteria > Bacillati > Actinomycetota > Actinomycetes > Kitasatosporales > Streptomycetaceae > Kitasatospora > Kitasatospora sp. NPDC056800. Next base: position 106,658 of record NZ_JBHUAL010000001.1, read on the forward strand.
GTGGCAACCCGCCCGGGCCCACACGGGGCCGCACCCCCCGCAACGCCCCCCCGCCCCGGGCGGCTCAGCCGCGGTGGCGGCGCAGCCAGAGGCCGGTGGCGACCAGGACGACGGCCGCGCAGGCGGTGCCGATGGCCGCCCAGGCGGTGGCGTCGGAGGTGGTCGCGTGGACGCGGCCGGGCGCGGCCTCCCGGGCGGAGACGGGGGCCGCGGTGGTCCCCGTCCCGGCGGTGGTCTCCCGGAGCGGGGCGGGGGTCACCTCGGCGGACCGTGGCGAGCCGTCCCCCGGCTGGGCCTCGGCGAGCGGCGGGCCCCCCGTCCCCGCGGGCGCCGGGTCGGTGACCACCGCGGTGTCGATGTCGAGCTCGCCCTCGCCGTGCCCGGGGGCGGGGGAAGAGCAGTCCACCGTCACCCGCCAGTGCCCGACGGGCAGGATCTCCCGGGTGGTGTACGTCCCGGGACGGCCGGGGGCGGTGACCAGGCGCCAGGGGCCGACGGCGCGCCCGTCGGTGGCCGTCGCGGAGAGCGTGCCGGCGAACTCCCCGGTCACCGGGTCGTGGTCGTTCTCCCAGGTCGCGACGGTGCTGACGCGACCGTTCTGCTGGCCGGTGACGTCCAGGTGGACGCTCTCGCCGTGGGCGGCGGCGGGTGCGGCGGCGGCGAGCAGGGCCGCCGCGGCGAGGGCGAGGGCGCTGAGGTGGGGGCGGGTTCGCATACGGGAGGGTCCTCGGGGCGGTGTGGGGGCAGGGACGCTGGGAACGGCCGGCGCCGGGAACGGCCCGCCACTGGGTGGGCGGCGGCCGGTCCCGGCGCGACGGACCTTCGGGCCTGCGGGTCTTGGGGCCCGCGGGCGTCGGCGGCTCGGGTCGGAGGGTGCGGCCGGCGTACGGGCCGACCGGTTTTACGGGCTCACAGGAACAGCCTTACCCCGTTCGGCACACGAGGACTTCAGCAACGAACAGTTCTGGTAAGAGAGGCCGCCGTTCGACTGCGGAGACTCCGGCCGCCGCCCGCGTCGAGGGTGAACCCGCCTCCGTCAGCGGCGAGTTGACACGTCCGCGCGGCCGCTTCGGGGTGCGGCAGCCGGGCGGTGCGCCGGACCGGGGCCGCCGTGCCGCCAAGCACCACGCGGCGGCCCGGGTCGGCGGAATTCGGCGTGATCTGACTGATGGCCGCCTCGGGAGCCGGTCCTCCCCGGGGTCGGGGGCGGGGCCGGGGGCGGGGCCGCGGCGGCCAGGGCGCCCTGCGGGTGGGCCGGCGGCGTCGGCGCGGCCCGCTGCTCCGGTGTCCCATCGCGTTCCTCTCCTCGCGCGACGGCGCGTGCCCCTGCGACGGAGGGGCTCGGGCCTTCCGACACTCCGGAGAGCGGGAGGGGCGAGCGGGAATAACAGAAACCTCTTGCGAAAATCCCCGGGCCGTTCGATCGAGTGGCGGCCGGGGACGCCGAACCGGCCCTGGGCGCAAGGCGCAACCGCGCAGGGCGGAGCCGGGGAGCGCGAGCAGGGGGGCGGGCGCTCCCCGGCAGGAGGTGGTGGCGGCCACCCGGCCGGAGTCCCGGGGCGTGCGACTCCGTCGGCCGTGACGGAATGCTAGACCCGTCGGCAGGTGCTGACCAGTGCTCTGACCAGCGGATTTTCCGCCCCGGACATGCCATTGCCAGTCAGGCTGCGACGCACCGTCAGATCCGACGTACCGTCACATCGCCGGACGGTCAGGCCGCGGCCTTCACCGGCTCCGCACCGAAGGCCGCCGCGCCCGCCCAGGGCCGTACCGCCGCCGTCGCGCCGGTGCCGCAGCCCCCGTGCAGCCGGGCCAGCCCGGCCGCCAGGACGACCCGGTCCCCGCCGAGCCAGAGCCGCAGGGCCGCCGAGAGCGCGGCGCTGGCCGGCCCGGCCGCGGGGCCGCCGGTCCGCACCAGCCGCTCGCCGAGCAACGGCAGCAGGTCCGCGACCGCCGCGGGCAGCCAGAGCGTGAGCGCGAACGGCGCCGGTCTGGCCAGAACGCGTAGCAGCGGCAGGACGCAGGCGTCGTCGTGCAGCGCGGGGATGACCTCCAGCAGCCCGTCCACCGCCACGTCGGAGACGTCGCCGCCGTGCCCGCGCGCGAGGTCGCGCAGCAGCGCGCGCTCGGCGGCGGTGATCCGGACGGTCAGCATGACCTCGTCGCAGTCCATGGTCCCGGCCCCTGTCGTGGAGAGTTGGTGGTGTGGTCGTCGGGTCGTGGTGTCAGTCCTGTGCCGACAGGGTTCCTGCCCCGATCCGGCCCTCCGATACCGGCGCTATCAGGCCGTAGTGGCCGTCGAAGCGGCGGTAGAGCACCCGGGCCCGGTGGTCGCCGGGGTCGGTCCAGCCGACGAACGGGCGGCCGGTGAGCCAGAGCCGGCGGGCCGCCTCGGCGAGGTCGAGCGGGGGCATCGCGCTGGTGCCCGCGGCGCACAGTTCCACCGTGCCGCCCGGCGTGCAGCGGTGCACCAGGCCGTCCCGTCCGGTCGCGGCGTCCGCGAAGAGGTGGAACCGCCGGTCGAGGGCGAGCAGTTCGAGCACGGCCTGTTCGGGGCCGCGGCGGGCGAGCACGACCGCCTTGTGCCGGGCGATCCGCCGCTGGGCGAGCGGACGGTCGGCGAACTGCGGGCGGTAGGCGCTCTCGTACGCGACGGCGAAGCCGATGTCGCCCTGCTCGCGCAGCCGGACGGCCCGGCCGGCCAGTGTGCCGAGCACCAGGTCGACGGACTCCCGCGCGGTGCCGGTGGCCAGCTGCACCCGGACCGGGCCGACGCCCGCCAGCTCGACGTCCGCCTGGGCCAGCGCGGGCCGGGTCACCGAGCGGTTTCGCGAGCGGGTCAGCCGCAGTCGCAGCGCGTGGGTGTCGGGGCCGAGCGCCGCGGCGGTGGCCAGTGCCCGGGCCCGGGCGTACTCGGCCTCCTCGCGGGGCAGCTCACCGCGGATCTCCACCCGGACGTCGAGGGCCGGCCGGTGGCGCAGACGGGTCATCAGGTTCCTCCTTCTTCGCATCCATGCTGTCCCTCGTACGCCCGTGCGGCGAGGGTCCAAAGACCCTGCCCCGCGGGCGAGCCGCCGACCGCCCGGAGGGTCGCATCGGCGCAGGTCAACACCGGATTTCGAGCACGCACGAAAGGGTCGATCCACTCGGCCGTTGGAGTGATCCCCGCACATTCGGCGCAACGCTCGGGAAACCGGCGCGTTTGTTCAACGTGCGCCCTCCCGCCGGGGGCGCGCGCGGGGCCCGCGCTGGGCGGACCCCCGGCTCCCGGCCGGCCCGCCGCTGCCACCCGGCATCGCCCGCACCGGCCCCTCTGGTGAGAGGTAGTGTCATGTCCCTGCTGACCGAGACGCGGAAGCTGATCGTCCCCCCGAGAACCGCACCCGGCCCGTCCCCGCTGGCCCGCGCCGCCGTCCCGCCGCTGGCCCCGGGCGCCCTGCCCGGCCTCGGGCACGCCGGTGCCCTGCTGCGCGACCCGCTCCGCTTCCTCGGTTCGCTCTCCCGCCACGGCGGGGTGGTCCGCATCCGCCTCGGCCCGCGCACCGTCTGCGTGGTCACCGACGCCCGGCTGGTCCACACCCTGCTCGTCGCGCTGGCCCACGACTGCCCGCGCGGCGCCGTCCAGGACACCCTCAAGACGGCCTTCGGCGACGGCCTGCTGATGTCCGAGGGCCAGGCCCACCGGGACCGCCGCCGGATCATCCAGCCGGCCTTCGGCCCGGACCGGATGGGCGAGTACCTGGCCGTGATGCAGCAGGTCACCGAGGAGCGGGCCGGGCGCTGGCGCCCCGGGCAGGTCCTCGACGTGGCCAAGGAGATGAACCACCTGGCGCTGGAGATCGTCACCCGCACGCTGTTCGACGCCCGGCTCAGCGAGGACGCCACCGTCGCCTTCCACCGGGCGCTGCCGGACCTGGTGAAGGGCCAGATCGTCCAGTCCCTCTACCCGAGCCCGGCGCTCGCCCGACTGCCGCTGCCCGTCAACCGGCGCTTCGACGACGCCGTCCGGGTGCTCAACCGGGTGGTCGACCAGGCCGTCAACGGCCGCGCCGCGGGCGCCGAGGAGGGCCGCCGCACCCTGCCCGCCCTGCTGCGCGCCGCGACCGACCCGGCCAGCGGGTGCCCGCTCACCGAGGCCGACGTGCGGTCCGAGGCGATCGCCATGTTCGGCGCGGGCACCGAGACCGTCTCCACCACGCTCACCTGGCTGCTGGACGAGCTGCTGCGCCACCCCGAGGTGGAGGCCCGGATCCTCGCCGAGCTGGACGAGCACCTGCCCGCGGGCACCGTCCCCACCCTCGAGGCGCTGGCCCGGCTCACGTACACCCGCAGCGTCACCCAGGAGGTGGTGCGGCTGCACGCGCCGAACGCCTTCCTGATGCGCACCGCCCGGGTTCCGGTCGATCTGGGCCCGTACCGCGTCCCGGCCGGCACCGAGCTGCTGTACAGCCTCACCGCGCTGCACCGCGACCCGCTGCGCTACCCCGAGCCCCTGAGCTTCCGGCCCGAGCGCTGGCAGGACGCCGGCGGCACCGGACGGCCGTCCTTCCTGCCGTTCGGTGCGGGCAAGCACAAGTGCATCGGCGAGGCCTTCGCCTGGGCGGAGCTGACCGTCGCGGCCGCGGCGATCCTGCGGCGCTGGCGGCCGGTGGCGGTGCCGGGCGCCCGGGCCCGCGAGGTGGTGTGGACGACGGTCCAGGCGCACGGCCTGCGGGTGCGGCTCGCGCCGCGCGGCGCGCGCTCCCCACGCAGGAGCTCCACCGCGGCCTCCCGCGAGGGTGATACCGGCTCCTCACCGGGGGACACAGTGCCCTCCTCCCCCGGTGAGCCGCCGTCGGGCCGGTGCCCGTTCACCGGCGCCGCCCGTGCGACCGCCCCCGCCGACCCGGCCGCCCCGGCGGACCTCCGGTCGCGTGCCGACCTGCTCCTCTCCGCCGACCGGCACGCCGACTGGGCGGTCCGCCGCGGCCTGCTCACCCCGGCGGAGCTGCCCCGCTACCGGGGGTACGCGCTGCACGAGCTGATCGGCTACGCCTATCCCCGCGCCCGGGGCACCGAACTCGACCTCCTGGTGGACATGCTGGGCTGGTTCACCATCCTGGACGACCGGTTCGACGGCCCGCCCGGCCGCCACCCCGTCCAGGCCCGCGCCGTGGTCGACCCGCTGATCGCGGTCCTCGACGGCGCCCGCGGCGGGAGCCCTTCCGAAAGTCGACTACTGCTCTCCTGGAGGGAGTTGTGGGAGCGCCAGACCGCCTCGATGTCCCCCGAGTGGCGCGCCCGGGCGGCCCGGGAATGGCGGGCCTGCCTGGCCACCTTCCCCGCCGAGGCCGACCACCGCGCCAACGGCACCGTGCCCGCCCTCGGCCTCGACCTGACGGACACCATGTGGCTGCGCCGGCACGGCAGTTGCCTCTACCCGTTCATGAACATAATGGAACGGGTCCACGGCACCGACGCCCCGGCCGCGCTGCACGCGGAGCCCGCACTGCACCAGCTGCGCGCCAACACCGCCGACGCCGCCACGCTGATCAACGACCTCTACTCGCTGAAGCGCGAGGAGCGGCAGGGCGGGACGGCGTTCAACACCGTGCTCACCCTCGAGCGGGCCCACGGCTGCACCCGCGACCGGGCGGTCCACGCGGTGCGCACCCGGGTGGCGCAGCTTCAGCAGGAGAGCGAGGAGCTGCGCCGCGACCTGCTGCGCCGCCACCCGGCCGGGCGCTGGTACCTGGACGGCACCCGGGAGCTGGTCGCCGGCGTGCAGGCCTGGACCAGCACCAGCCACCGCTACCGCGTGCGGGACCGGGAGGCGCGCCAGTGAGCGGCCCGGTCCGGGAGCGCTACTTCCGGCCGCCGAGCGCGAACAGCAGCAGCACGAAACCGGCGAACAGGTGGGTGGCGAAGATGTAGATGCCCGCGCGGATCAGCATCGCCTTGCGGCGCCGCTTCTCCTCGCTCGTACCGTCCCCGCCCGTACCGCTCCCGCTGGTACTGCCCTCGCTCACGCTGTCGTCGCTCGTGCTGGCGCTCATGGTGGTGCTTCTCCTCGGATCGGGCGGACGGGCCGGGCGCGGCTCAGCGGGGCCGACCGCCGGGGGCGCGCAGCTCGGTGAGCAGCGCGCCCTGGTCGGTGATCAGCTCGGTCAGGATCCGGCGGGCCGCGCGCAGCAGTTCGGCGACGTCCGGGGTGCTGAGCGCGTACACCACGGTGTTGCCCTCACGGGTCGCCGTGACCAGCTGGGTGCGGCGCAGCACCGCGAGCTGCTGGGAGAGGTTGGACGGCTCGACCTCGATCTCCGCCAGCAGCTCGCGCACCGGCCGGGGGCCGTCCTGGAGCAGTTCCAGGACCCGGATCCGTACGGGGTGGCCGAGGGTGCGGAAGAACTCCGCCTTGGCCTGGTACAGCGGCACCGGCATCGTCCGCGCTCTCCCTCGGGTCCGGCTGGATGGTCGTCCGGCCGGGCGGGGATCTCCGCCGCGGCCGGTAGGCATCATCGCGACAGATGAAGATTTCTTCAAGTCGTCACCGCGCGTCGCCGGGGTGCGCCGGAATCCGGAAGGCCCCGACCGGGCGCTCCGCCGGGCGGTCGCGATCGGGTCGGGGCATGCGAAAGCCGAGCCCGGGACGCTGCCAACTCCCGGGCTCGGCAGTCATGGTGATGAGCCGTCAGCAGACTACAGGCACATCGACCGTGGCCGGGACCTGCCCGCTCCAGAAGCCCTCGACGTCGAAGGAGACGTGCACGGTGGACCCGCACGGCACCGTGCTGGAGATGCCGTCGACCCGCACGGTGGAGACCTGGAACACGGTGCGGCCGTTCACGGTGCCGAGCGAGGCCCCGCCGGTCACGTTGGCCGACAGGTGGGTCACCAGCTCCTTCGGCGCCGGCGGCCACGGGGTGCCCGGGGACGGCGGGCCGGCCAGGCCGATCTTCCCGTAGACCGCGACGCTGTCACCCGTCACGTCGGCGCAGGCGTAGGTGGCCAGGCCGGCCTGCAGGCTGGAGTAGCCGCAGGTGGTGACGGTGGCGGTGGTGGTGGCGGCGGCCGGGGTCGCGGCGATGGCCGGGACGGGGGCGGCGAGCAGGGTGACGGCGCCGGCGGCGATCCAGGTGGCGCGACTCATGCGGTTCATCGGTGCCTCCTCCTTCGGAGGGTATGAGGACGGACTGGGAACAGGTGACGTGGTACATATGACATTTCATAGGCCCACGACAGAAACTTTGACATGCGATTCCTCGGCCATGAGGCGGATTTACCCTCGGAAGTCAGGTGTCGACCGAAACTGAACCTTCGATGGCGCAATCAGCGCCGGACAGTCGAACGGGCGCCCCCGTCCAGGGGACGCCCGCGTGGAGCCCGGGTGAACCGTTTCCGAACGCCCCCGGAGCCGCCTTCGAAGCCGCCGCCGAGCCGCTTCCTAACCGCCGCCGCCGGCTCAGCCCAGCGAACCGCGCAGGGCGTCGACCCGCGCCACCGCCTCGCTGAAGGCGTGCCGGTCCAGGCGGCCGTCGTCCAGGGCGGCGGCCAGCGCCTCGGTGGCCTCCTCGCCCTGCCGGGGGTCCCGCCCGGAGCAGAGCATCAGGTCCATCCCGGCCGCGGCGGCGGCCAGCGCGCGGTCACCGGGGCCGCCGTACGGGGCCAGTGCGTCCGCCTCCATGGCGTCGGTGACGGTCACGCCGTCGAAGCCGAGCCGGCCGCGCAGCTCGCCCTGGATGATCGCGTGCGAGAACCCGGCCGGGTGGTCCGGGTCCAGCGCCGGGTAGATCGCCCAGGAGGCCATCACCAGGCGCACGCCCGCCGCGATGGCCGCCCGGTACGGGGCCTCGCCGCGGGCGCGGAGCTGCGACAGCGGGACGTTCAGGGTGACCGGGCTCTCGTCGGTGTTCGCGCCCCGGGGCGCGGCGCCGAGACCGGGGAAGTGCTTGGCGGTCGCGGCCACGCCGAGGCCCTGCTGGGCGGTGAGGAAGGCGCTGCCCAACTCCGCCACCTTGGCCGGGTCCTGGCCGAAGGAGCGCTCGGAGTGGTCGATGAAGTTGTCCGGCGTGTCGTAGACGTCGAGCACCGGGGCGAGGTTGAGGTTCAGCCCGGCGTCGGTGAGGGTCCGGGCGGCGCCGGCCCCGGACTCCGCCGCCGCGGCGACCGGGTTCGCCGCCAACCCGACGCGGCGGGCGGAGAGTTCGGGCGCACCGGGCAGCCGGCGGACCTTGCCGCCCTCCTGGTCGGTCATCAGCAGCAGCGGGCGCGGATGCGGCGCCTCGGCGGCGGCCTGCTTCAACTCGCCTACGGCCTGCGCGAGTTGCTCCGGGCTGGTGATGTTCTCACCGAACAGGATCACCCCGGCGGCCCGGCCCTCCCGGATCGCCTGGAGCGTCGTGGCCGACGGTATCGGGCCCGGGTACGACAGCACGACCCGCCGCCCGGCGAGCACCCGGGAGTCCTCCCGCGCCAGGCCGGCCATCGCCGCGGTCCTCTCGTCCGGTGCGCCCGGGACGCCCGGAGCGCCCGGGGCACCCGGAGCGCTCGGGGCACCGCGCGGCGGGGCGGGCGAGCCGAGCGGCACCGGCCCGAGCGCGGCGCCCATGACGGCCAGCACCACCCCGAACTGGGCGACACTTCGGAACAGGGCCATCACGCCTCCCGGTCGACAGGTGACTTCGGCATGTCAACGTACCCAGGGGTGCGGCGCGGCATTCCCCCATACACCGTATTCATCCGATAATCCGACTCAATCTCCGCGAGGTGACACCTCTCCGCGGACCAGCCGGCCCAGGACGGCCACACCCTCGGCGATCTCGGACACCGAGCCCGCCGCGTAGCCGAGGACCAGGCCGGGCGGGTACGGCAACCGGGCGTGCCAGGACAGCGGCTGCACCTTGACCCCCTCCGCCAGGGCGGCGGCGGCCAACCCCGTATCGGTACGGCCGCATCCCTCCGGGAGCGTCAGCATCAGGTGGAGGCCGGCCGCCGCGCCGTGCACCGTGGCCCCCGGCAGGTGGGTGCGGATGGCGTCGATCATCGCGTCCCGGCGGCGGCGGTGGCGGCGGCGCAGCAGCCGCAGGTGCCGGTCGAGGTCGCCGGACTCCATCAGCCGGGCGAGGACCAGCTGGGGCAGCACCGGGTTCCCGAGGTCGGCGAACCGCTTGGCCTCCAGGACGGCGTCCCGCAGCCGGTCCGGGACCAGCAGCCAGCCGGTGCGCAGCGCGGGGGCGAGCAGCTTGGAGACGCTGCCCGCGTAGCAGACCCGATCCGGCAGGACCGCCCGCAGGGCCGGGACGGGCGGACGGTCGTAGCGGTGCTCGGCGTCGTAGTCGTCCTCGATGACCAGGCCGCCCTCCGCCGCCCAGCGCAGCAGTTCGCGGCGCCGTTCGCCGCCGAGCACGACACCGGTCGGGAACTGGTGGGCGGGGGTGAGCAGGACGGCCGGGGCGCCGGTGGCGCGCAGCGCGTCGACCCGGACGCCCTCGGCGTCGACCGGGACGGGCGGGGTGGCGGCGAGCCAGTGGGCGAGGTGCTGCCGGACGCCGACCGAGCCCGGGTCCTCCACCGCGACCTCGTCGATGCCCGCCCGCCCGAGCGCGCGGCCGAGCAGGGCGAGCGCCTGGGCCGTACCGGCGACGATCAGCACCTCGTCCGGGTCGGCGCGGATGCCCCGGTTGCGGGCCAGCCAGTGGGCGACGGCCCGGCGCAGGGCCGGGGTGCCGCGCACGTCGCCGTAGCCGAGGTCGGACGCGGCGAGGCCGTCGAGGACGGCCCGTTCGGCGCGCAGCCAGGCGGCGCGGGGGAAGGCCGCGAGGTCGGGCACGCCGGGGGTGAGGTCGATCCTGGCGGGGGCGCCGCGCAGCCGCTCGAAGACCTCGGGGTCGGGGTCGTCCCGGAACAGCGCGGGCGCCTGGCGGGGCGGCCGCGCCGCGGGCACCTCCCCCGGTACGACGACGGCCGTGACCGGTACGGCGGTGGCCGCGACCACGACCGTGCCGCCCCGCCCGCGGCCGGCGACCTGCCCCTCCTCGGCGAGGCGCCGGTAGGCGTCGGTCACCACCCCGCGGGAGACGCCGAGTTCGGCCGCCAGCACCCGGCCGGCGGGCAGCCGGGCCCCGACCGGGAGCCGCCCGTCGGCGACGGCCTCGCGCAGCCGGCGGGCGAGCCAGTCGGTGAGGCCGCCGGGCGGGGCCTCGGCGGTGTCGAGCTGAAGGAAGTCGGCGCCGGCCTCTTTGGACCGGTCGGATGCCTCGGCTTTGGACCTGTTCACCGGACCATAGTGGCGGCGAGGGTGGGGCCATGACCACGGAAACGACGGCGCCCGCGAACGCGGCGGCGCCGGAGCACGGGCTCGACCACGGCCCCGACTACGTCCACGGCTACTCGGAGACCGAGACCCGGCGCCTCGGCGACCAGGCCGACACCCTCGCCGAACTGCTGCACGCCGGCACGGCCTACCCCGCGGGCAGCCGGGTGCTGGAGGCCGGCTGCGGAGTGGGGGCGCAGACCGTGCACCTGCTGGCCGCCAGCCCCGGCGTGCGGCTGACGGCGGCCGACCTCTCGGCGGACTCGCTGGCCCAGGCCCGCTCCCGGGTGGCCGCGCAGGCACCCGCCGCGGACGTCACCTGGCACCACGGCGACCTCCACCGACTGCCGTTCCCGGACGGCTCCTTCGACCACGTCTTCCTCTGCTTCGTGCTGGAGCACCTGGCCGACCCCGCCGCCGGGCTGGCGGCGCTGCGCCGGGTGCTGCGGCCGGGCGGGACGATCACCGTGATCGAGGGCGACCACGGCTCGGCGCTCTTCCACCCGGAGACCCCGGCGGCCCGCCGCACCGTCGACCACCTGGTCCGGCTGCAGGCCCGGGCGGGCGGCGACGGCCTGCTCGGCCGCCGCCTCCACCCGCTGCTGACGGAGGCCGGGTTCGCGCGGGTGACGGTCCGCCCGCGCACGGTCTACGCCGACGACGCCCGGCCCGCCCTGGTGGAGGGCTTCACCCGCCGGACCTTCGTCGCGATGGTCGAGGCCGTCCGGGCGGAGGCACTGGAGGCCGGACTGAGCACCCCGGAGGCCTTCGACCGGGGCATCGCGGAGCTGCGCCGCGCGGCCGAGCCGGGCGGGACGTTCCACTACACCTTCTTCAAGGCGGTGGCGGTCCGGCCGTAGCGCGGGCCCGCCGGGACCTGCTCCTGCCGGAGCGGGCCCCGCGGGCGGGGTCGTGGACGGGGGTCACGATCGCGCCCGCGGGGCCCGCCGGGGAGCCGGGCACTACTCCGGGCTGTCCCCGAGGTCCGCCAGCAGGGTGCGCATCGCCTCGACGAGCGCCGTCCGCTGCGCCTCGTCGAGGCCCGCCAGCATGCGGTACTCGGTGGCGAGGTGGTCGGGCAGCGCGCGGTCGATCAGGTCCCGGCCCTCGGGGGTGAGGGCGACCTCGCGGCTGCGGCCGTCCTGGTCGCTGCGGGCGCGGGTGACGAGTCCGCGCGCCTCCAGCCGGTCCAGCCGCTGGGTGATGGCGCCGGAGGTGACCATCGCGGACCGCATCAGGCCGGTGGGGGTGAGGCGGTAGGGCGGGCCGCTGCGCCTGAGGGTGGCGAGGACGTCGAAGGAGGCGGCGTCCAGCCCGTGCTCGGCGAAGGTGCGGTTGAGCGCCGTGTCCACCAGCCGGTAGAGGCGTTTGAGTCGGCCGAACACCTCCATCGGGGAGACGTCCAGGTCGGGGCGCTCGGTGCCCCACTGCGCGACGACGCGGTCCACATGATCTGCCACGGGTTCAGGGTAGGCGATCCCGACCACATTCCTTAGCGCTGAGGTAACCGTGAGCCACGTCACTCGCTCGATGCGGTGAAGAATATCTTAGCGCTGAGATACATTGCCTTAGTGCTAAGAAATCGCCTCGCCCTCGTCCTGGTGACGGCCCTCGCTCCGGCGGTCTGGGGCACGACCTACCTGGTCACCACCGAACTCCTGCCGCCCGGGCGCCCGCTGCTCGCCGCCGTCATCCGCTGCCTGCCCGCCGGACTCCTCCTGATCGCCCTCACCCGCCGTCTGCCGCAGGGCAGTTGGTGGTGGCGCTCGCTGATCCTCGGCGCGCTGAACATCGGGGTGTTCCAGGCACTGCTCTTCATCGCCGCCTACCGTCTGCCCGGCGGCATCGCCGCCACCGTCGGCGCCGTCCAACCCCTGGTCACCGCCGGGCTCTCGGCCCTGGTCCTCGGCGACCGGCTCACCCTGCGCACCGTGCTGGCCGGGATCGCGGGCGTCGCCGGCGTCAGCCTGCTGGTACTGCGGGCCGACGCCGAGCCGGACGCGGTCGGGGTGGTCGCCGCGCTCGGCGGTGCCGTGGTGATGGCCGCCGGCATCGTCCTCTCCAAGCGCTGGGCCTCCCCCGCCCCGATGCTCGCCACCACCGGCTGGCAGCTCACCGCCGGCGGACTGCTGCTGGTGCCGGTCACGCTCCTCACCGAGGGCGCCCCGCCGTCCCACTACAGCCTCGCCAACGTGCTCGGCTACACCTACCTCTGCCTGATCGGCGCGGCCGTCACCTACGTGCTCTGGTTCCGCGGACTCCGCGCGCTGCCGCCGACCTCGGTCTCCTTCCTCGCCCTGCTCAGCCCGGTGGTCGCCACCCTGCTCGGCTGGCTGGCGCTCGGCCAGGACCTCAGCCCGCTCCAGGCGCTCGGCGCCCTGGTCGTACTCGGCTCGCTGCTCGCCGCCCAGATCCAACGGCCGCGCACCGCACCGGAGTCCGCACCCGGAGCCGGGCCGACGGTCGCCCCGCGGCCCGTCCGCGAGAACGCCTGACCCCGCCCCACCCCACCGTTCCCACCCCTTTCCCACCACCTCCAGGGAGTACCCCATGCGCATCACCGTGTTCGGCGCCACCGGCAACGTCGGCCGCCGGGTCGTGGCCGAGGCCCTGTCCCGCGGCCACCACGTCACCGCCGTCGTACGGGACCCGGCGAAGCCGCACGACCTGCCGTCCGCCGTCACCCTGGTCGTCGGCGACGCCCGGACGCCCGAGGACGTCGCCCGGATCGCGGCCGGACAGGACGTGGTGGTCACCGCCACCCGCCCGGTGCCCGGCAGCGAGCACGAGCTGGCCATCGCCACCAAGGGCCTGCTCGCCGGGATCGCCGGCACCGGCGTGCGGCTGCTGGCCGTCGGCGGCGCGGGCAGCCTGCTCGTCCCGGGCGGCGGCGGGACCACCCTGGTCGAAAGCCCCGGCTTCCCCGACGCGATCCGGCCCATCGCCCTGGCCTGCGGCGAGCAGCTCGACCTCTACCGCGCCGCCGGCCCGGACACCGACTGGACGTACCTGAGCCCGGCCGCGCTGCTGGAGCCCGGCGTGCGCACCGGCCGGTTCCGGACCGGCCGCGACGAGCTGCTGGTCGACGCCGACGGCACCTCGGCGATCTCCATGGAGGACCTCGCCGTCGCACTCCTCGACGAGACCGAGCGGCCCGCCCACCACCGGTCCCGCTTCACCGCCGCCTACTGACCACCTGCCCATCCACCTGACCACCCGAGGCCCTGGCACCCCCGCCCCGGCGGGGGTGTACTCAGCACCACCCCGAAGACGGCAGTGGGGGTGATCGATCGTCAGGCCGGGGCCGGACATGATCGTTCCTGTGACCGAGACCGTGACCAAGACCCCGGCCCAGAACCAGAACCAGACCCGGAGCAAGGCCGGGAGCCGGCCCGCCGAGGCCGCCCCGCGGCGCGCCCGGCGCAGCCGCCGTGCCGTGCTGGCCGTCGCCGCCGCCGTGCTGGCCGGCCTGGCGGCGCCCGCCACCGCGGGGGCCGCCAGCGGGCGTGACCCGGGCGACGCCGACCCGGCGCCCGCCCGGTACACCCACCAGAGCCTGAACTGGCAGCCCTGCGCCCAGCAGCCCGCGCTGGACTGCGCCGCCATGACCGCCCCGCGCGACTGGCACCACCCCGGCGTCGGGGCCGACCTGACCATCGCCGTCTCCCGGCACCGCGCCACCGACCCGGCCAAGCGCAAGGGCACCCTGCTGATGGCGGCCGGCGGGCCCGGCGGCTCCGGCCTGCTGCGCCCGGCCGGGCTGGCCGGCGCCGCCCCGGCGATCGGCGCCGCGTACGACGTCGTCGGCTTCGACCAGCGCGGGGTCGGCGAGAGCACCAAGGCGGTCTGCCAGACCCCGGAGGAGTTCCAGGAGTTCCTGGCCGGCGACTACCGCGACCAGTCCCCCGCCGCGATCGACCGGGTCATCGCCAACTCGAAGAAGCTGGCCGCCGGTTGCCAGGAGCGCAGCGGGGACCTCCTCCCCTACCTGACCACCGAGCAGACGGCCCACGACATCGACCTGTTCCGCGGCCTGCTCGGCGAGCGCAGGCTCAGCTACTACGGCCCGTCCTACGCCTCCATGATCGGCGCCTACTACGGGACGCTCTTCCCGCACCGGGTCGAACGGATGGTGCTGGACAGCAACATCGGCTTCGACGGCACCTGGGAGGCCTTCGAGCTGGGCCAGCCGATGAGCTTCCAGCGCCGCTTCGACGAGGACTTCGTGCCCTGGCTCGCGGCCCGGGACGCCACCTACCACTGGGGCGCCACGCCGGAGCAGGTGCGGGCGCACTGGGAGCAGCGGCGGGCCGCGCTGCACGACTCCCCCATCGTCGAGGGCCCGGTGACGATCGGCCCGAACCAGCTGGACAGCCTCACCATGTCGGCGATCTACCGGGCGGCCAACTTCCCCGACCTGGCCGGGATCCTGGCCACCGTCGACGACTGGCAGGGCGCCGCTCCGGCGACCAGGGCGGCGGCCGCGAAGGCCTTCAACAGCTACCTCAGCCCGGAGTTCCTCGCCGAGTACTTCGCGGTGACCTGCAACGACACCCCGTGGACCAGGGACCTGGGCAGCTGGATCGAGCGCGGCGCCGAGAACACCGCCCGCTGGCCGCTGGCCGGGGCCCGGACGCTCGCCTTCAGCGCGGTCTGCGCCGCCTGGCCGGTCGCCCCGGCGCCCAAGGTCACGGTGACCGGCGCCCACCTGCCGACCACGCTGATGCTCAACTCGGTGCACGATCCGGCGACCTACTACGAGGCGGCGCTCGGCGCCCACCGCGCGCTGCGCGGCTCCAGGCTGGTCACCGTCACCGGGAGCGGCGACCACGGCCAGTACCCCACGTCCAACACCTGCGTCAGCGCGGTGGTCGAGCGCTACCTGCTGGACGGCACCGCACCGGGGCGCGACCTCACCTGCCCTTCCCCGCAGGCCGGTTGAGACCGGCCGCCGGTCAGTTCCGGGGCCGCGCCCGCAGTCTGCCCCGGAGCCAGGCGAAGCCGACGGCCAGCCCGGCGAACCCTCCGACGGCGAGCTTGATCCCGGCCTTGGCGACGATCCAGCCGACCCACGGGACGCCCCACCCCAGCCAGTGGAACACGGCCAGCAGGACCGCGGCGCCGGACAGCGCCGCGAGCAGGGTGACCACGACGGCGGCGGCCCGTGAGAGCTCCCGCGGGCCGTCGGCGTGCTCCCCCGCGGCCGTGCCGTCCGGGTCGGCGGTCGGGTCCTTCGTCATCTCGTTCGTACCCCCCTCGGTCATGAGGGCGATGATACGGCGTCAGCGGTAGGCGTGGTGGGTGTCCCCGACGTGCTCGCCGGTCTCGTCGTCGGGGAAGCTGACGGCCATGGTGACGCGGTACTCGTGGACGTCCTCGCGGTGTCCCGGCACCCGCGCCCAGGCCAGCGAGTGCACCTCGGCCTCGGGGGCCTGCCGGCACCAGGCGGCGGCCTCCTCCAGGACGCCGGCGGGGGACCGCCCGGTGCACACCACGGCGGTGTACGCGGCGACCGCGACGTCCCCACCGGAGCGGCGGGTGCGCGACACCGCCCGGACGGCCGCGGCGGCCTGGGTCAGGTCACGGGCCAGGTCGTCCACCACCCGAGGGGGAGCCGGCAGGACGACCGTCCCCTCGGCGAGGGTCTCCGGCAGGTTCGGGCTCACGGTCTGGACCTCCATCCGCATCATCACGCGGCACAGCATGCCGGGCAGTCATTCCTGGCATGCCCATTTTCACCAGAACGTCACCCGTCCAGGGCCGAGTCGGGGACGCGCCCTGGCGTCCCGACGTCCTTCCTGGTAGTGGCGCCACCGACGCCCTCCGACGTTCCAGCAGGTCAGGAGGGGCGGCAGCGGGCGGCGCCGGGGGGCCCGAAACGCCGCGGACGCACCACCCCCGTGCCCCGAACCGCCGGTCCGGCGCCCGGGAGCGCCCGTCCCACCGGTGTTGGTCTCCCGGTCAACTCTCCGTACCGGAACGGGAGTTGCCGCCGGGTCGCGGTCGGGAAGCGGTAGGCGGCGCAGGCGGCCGGACTGCACGGCGCCCGGCCGCACCCCCGCTGAGGTGCCGAGTTAACCCCTCGGAGGGCTCCGGTCCGCCTCCCGGTCACCCTGTCCCTGTCAGATCGTCGTGATACTAATCGTGGCGGCGGCGGGCCCGGTCCTCGGCTGGACGGGCACGATGACGACAGCTCAACCGTTCCGGAAGGGTCCGGACGGCAACGGGGAGGGGCAGCGGATGACGGTGCGGATCGGCAAGGCCAAGGACGGTCGGAAGGTCCGGATAGGCAAGCGGGTCACGGGGACGGCGGCGGCCTTCGCCGCGCTGGCCGCGCTGACCGGCTCTCAGGTGACGGGCATCGGGCTCGCCCCGGCCGCGGTCGCCGACGCCGGTCCGGCGAACGGCGCCGCCGATCAGGGCGCCGGCCGCTACCTGCCCGGCGGCGGCCCCTCGACGGACCTCCCCGGCACCTTCGGCACCGGCGTGCCGGCCGACGGCGGCGGCACCGTCCAGCTCCCGCAGCCTCCCGGCACCCTGCCCGGCCTGCCCTCGGCCGGCCCGTTCGCGGCCACCGGCCCCGCGCTGCCCGCCACCGTGCTCGCCGCCTACCGCCAGGCCGAGGCCTCGCTGGCGCAGCGCTCGCCGGGCTGCCACCTGCCGTGGCAGCTGCTCGCCGCGATCGGCCAGGTCGAGTCCGGCCAGGCCAACGGCGGCCAGGTGGACGCCGCCGGCACGACGCTGACGCCGATCCTCGGCCCGGCCCTGGACGGCAACGGCTTCGCCGCGATACCCGACAGCGACGGCGGCCGCTACGACGGCGACGCCCGCTGGGACCGCGCCGTCGGGCCGATGCAGTTCATCCCCTCCACCTGGGCCTCCTGGGGCGTGGACGCCAACGGCGACGGCAAAGCCGACCCGAACAACATCTTCGACGCCGCCGAGAGCGCCGGCCGCTACCTGTGCGCGGGCGGACGCGACCTCGCCGACCCGGCGCAGCTCGACCGGGCGATACTCAGCTACAACAACTCCGGCGAGTACCTGCGGACGGTGCGCAACTGGATGGCGCACTACGGCAGCGGCACGGTGACCACCGTCCCGAACCGTCCGGGCTCCCCGGTGCCGCCCGCCCCACTGCCCTCGCCGTACCTCCCGGGCCTGCCCACCGGCGGTTCGGGCACGGGCACCGGCGGCACGCCCAGCACGGAGCCGCAGCCGCCCGCACCGGTCACGCCGACGCCGGACCAGTCGCCGAGCCCCCAGCCGACGACGACCCCGAGCGCCACCGCCACGCCCACACCCGGCGGTTCGAGCTCGCCGTCGGCGACGCCGACGACCACCCCGAGCGGCGGCGCCTCCCCGACGGCGACGCCGACCGGCACGCCCACCACCACTCCGACCGGTACGCCCACGGGTACCCCGACCGGTACGCCCACCGGCTGCCCGGACCCGACGGCCACCCCCACCGGCACGCCCACCCCGACGGGCTCCCCGTCCCCGGCCGCCACGCCCACCGGCACCCCGACGGCGACGCCCCTCCCGGGCTGCCCCACCCCCACCCCGACCGCGACGGACACCCCGAGCGGCGCGCCCAGCACCACTCCCAGCGCCGCCTTCTCGCCGTCGGCCGCCCCGACGAAGTGAGCAAAGGGGCGCGGTTCCTCCTGAGGAACCGCGCCCCCCTCAACCGGCGCTGCCGGTCACAGCCTCACGGCCGCGCGCCGGTGTACCCGGTCTCT